>CALWTV010000207.1 GCA_944384555.1 uncultured Clostridia bacterium
AAGCTCCGTCAGGCGCAGAAATCCTCGTACACCGCGATTACAATTTCTATAATTCCGATATTGCTCCTCATATTGCAGAACAGGTTGTTGACCTCGCTAACATCACAGGAAGTAAAAAAATCCTGAAAGTATACGGTGTAGGCGACCACGGCGGCGGACCCACCAGACGTGATATCGAAAAGCTCATCGAAATGAATTCATGGAAGATTTTCCCCACATTCAAATTCGGAACATTCAGAGAATATTTTGAAGCAATCAAGCCGATGCGTGATACTTTCCCGCTTGTTAACGATGAAGTAAACTTTATCTGCGACGGCTGCTATACTACTCAAACTACTATCAAGGCCGGAAACCGCAATTCTGAACGCCTTTTAAATGAATCAGAAATAATCGGTACATTCTCAAAATTATATGCCGGTTTCAATTACAGCACAAAAAGCTTTGAACGCGGTTGGATAAAAACATTATTCAATCAGTTCCATGATATTTTACCTGGATCAGGCGTTACTGCTACAAGAGAATATGCAAGCGGCGAATATCAAAAAGTCGCAGGCGTTGCCGCAGCAAACAGAAAAACTGCTTTCAGAGTTCTCGCTGATAAAATAAATACAGATGCTTTAGTATCTGACAATTTGAATGACGGCGAATTCTTCAATCCTGAAAGTACCGCTGATACCGCAGGTGCAGGTTTCTTCCAAAGTGGCGGAGCTGGCGGAAAAACTCGTATCTTCCACTTATTTAATACTGCCGCAACAGAAAGACATGAACTCTGTGAAATAACTGTATGGGATTATGAAGGCGATTACGGTCATATTAATATCAAAGACAGCGCCGGAAATCCATGCAATTTCCAGATAGTTGAACACGGAAACTGGTATTGGGGTCATCAATACTCAAAAATTCTTGTTGAAGCGACTGTTCCCGCATTTGGTTACGAAACAATCGTGTTGAGCGAAAACTTGAATTACACATTTACACCAAGATACGTTTACGAAATGCGTACTCAGCATGAAGAACATTTCATTCTCGAAAACAGCAAGGTTAAAGTTACAATAAGCCCCGATACTGGCGCAGTATGCTCCATAATCGACAAAAAGACTAATACTGAACTTGTTGATTCAAGCAGAATAGGCGCGTCATTCCGAGTAATTGACGAAGCTGTCCGAAAACAGATTACAGGCTGGCAGGATTCCATGAGCGCATGGTTTACCGGAAGATACAAAAATATCGAAACATTAAACGAAAATGTTGAAATTTATCCCTCAAAGTCAGGCGCACTCAGAAACGCTTTCACTATTGAGAAAAAATTCAGAAATTCATCTGTTAATATTGAAATATCTCTTGACAAAGACAGTCCGATTGTAAACTTCAAAGTCAACTGCAATTGGCGCGAATTCGGCTCTAATGAAAAAATTCCTGTTCTCGGATTCTATCTGCCGCTTGCTTATTCCACTGACGATTATTTATGTGATGTTCCTGCCGGAACCGCAGTTAGAAAATCATTCAATCTCGATATTCCCGCAAACAGCTTCGTATGTGCGAAAAATGAAGGCAGCAGCGCTCTCTCCGTTATCTCAAAAACTAAATACGGATTCAGATGCCACGATAATTCAATCGCTTTCTGCCTGATTCGCTCCGCTACTAATCCCGACCTCACCCCGGAAATCGGAAATCACTTTATTGAATTCGGCGTTGCTGTATCTGACTCAAAAGCTAAAAATAATGAGCTTATCGAAACATCATATGATTACAATCACTCCATACTCTCTTTTGTAGGCAAAAAGCATACAGGAACTTTACCCGCAAACAATGCTTTCATGAAAAAAACATCCGGCGATGTAATTATATCAGCTGTTAAAATGACCGAAAACGGAAATTCTGCCGCTATACGCTTCTATGAAGCAAACGGTATTTCCGATAACGTTGAATTTGAATTTGCATCTCCCGTTAAATCGGCTCACTTCGCAGACATAACAGAAAAGAAAACACTTGATTCTGCTGTAACAATAGAAAATAACAAAATCAAGTTTACCGCTGCACCCTATGCCCTCTCAACTTTGATTGTAGAGATTTAATTATTTCATTATTTTCTATATTTTTAATGGAGAAGTTAAATGAAAAGCACAGCAGTCAAAAAAGTTTTATCTATTATACTTACTTTATCTATGTTTGCAGGATTGTTTTCTATAACCTCATGCTCTGAAAATGAAACTTCCGGCAATCAAAATCAAACTGAAAAGATTACTGAAACAACAGAATCTTCAAGCGAATCCGGCGTGTCTGAAGAAACCAGTGAAGAGCGTATTTATCCCGATATACCCGATGATTTAAAATTCAACGGAGAAGAAGTAAGAATCGCTATGCATCCAATCGGAGGGGAGAACTGGCAAGACTGGCTTTCCCGCGACATTGATGCTGAAGAATATAACGGCGAAATTATTAATGACGCTGTTTATTCTCGTAATTTAGCAGTTGAGGAAAAGCTAAATGTAAAAATCACCGGTATCGAAACTACCGATATGGCTAATAAAGTTAAACAGCAGGTTATGGCAGGTACTGATGATTTCCATATATCAACAGAGCGTATTGCTGGACTTGACAATATCGTTCGTACCGGTTGCTATGTAAACTTTTATGACCTTCCATATGTTGACCTGGAAAAACCTTGGTATGACCAAAACATGGTTGACGCTTGCACTATCTTGAATCAGCTGTATTTTGTTACAGGCGATTTATTGATACTTGATGATGACTCTACCGCTGCTATGGTATTCAATAAAGATTTAGTCAGAGACTATAATCTTGAGTCGCCTTATGGACTTGTAAGCAATAATCAATGGATCTTTGACAAAATGAACGAAATGGTTACTGGTGCTGCTAAAGATTTAAATGGAGACGGTAAAATGGATGTCGATGACCAGTACGGGCTCATGTGGCAAAGAGACGGTGTTGTATCATTCTTCCATGCTGCCGGCGGAAGAATTACCCAAAATAATTCTGAAGGTATACCCGAATTTTCTATTGAAAACGAACAAAGTATTAATGTTTTCAACAAAATATTTGAGATTATGTACCGCGATGATATTGTTATAAATCTGCATCATTATGAAGGAAAGCAGGATATCTATCAGCTCCAAACAAAGATGTTCAAAGAAAATCGTGTATTGCTTATGTGGATTCGTATGAGAGTTGTAGAAACACTGCGAGATATGGAAACCGATTTCGGTATTATACCTATGCCTAAATATACAAGTGAACAGCCTGATTATTATCATACTGTAAGCCGTTATACAAGCGCCGCTATTGGAGTTCCTAATTCTGCCGCTGTTAATTTTGACCTTGTAGGCGCAGTATTGGAATCATTATCCGCAGAATCGCGCTATACTCTCCGTGAAGCTTATTACGATAAGAATCTCGGAACCAAACTCGCCCGTGACCCTGAATCAACTGATATGCTTGATATAATTATGAATTCTCGAGTATATGATACCGGAGATATTTATAATATCGGTAATTTAACTTGGGATTTAGTATTTATGTCACAAACTAATGACTCTAATATTACTTCTTTCTTGAAAAAGCGCTCTAAAGCCGCAAACAAACAGCTCGAAAAATTCATCAACGACTTCGAGAAAATGGCTGAATAAAATATTATTTTAAAGATAGCTGAATTCATTCGGCTATCTTTTTATATACATAAATATTATTTTAATATATTGTATTATTTAGATATTAATGATATAATTGTTGCGTCATTCTTATTTATTTTTATTAATCAAAAAATGAAAGGAATTTAATCTATGATTATTGAATATTTAAAAGACTGGAAACTTGCGGGGTTCTGGAATTACACACCTATTCAGGGAAACTCAATGGAAACTGGTGTTGTTCTCTCCGGCGTAACCGGCTTGATTGACGCTAAAGTCCCCGGAAGTGTATATATGGATTTACTCAAAGCTGGTATGATTGAAGACCCGTATTATGAAATGAATTCGCTTAAATGCGAATGGGTAGCTAACCGCTGGTGGACTTACAGCCGCAAATTTACAGTAGACGAAAAATACCGCGGCTCTAAAATCCGTCTTGTT
>CALWTV010000208.1 GCA_944384555.1 uncultured Clostridia bacterium
AGGCACATTCTGTTATAATCTATGCCGTTCGATGTTCGTCTTGGTGCTGGAAATGCGGTTTGTGTAACTAAAGCCTGTATTTCTGCAATAATCGGGCGAGTCCCCTCCATAACGCAGACAGCGCAGCTTCCAGATACCCCACTCGGTCTGCCGGATAGAAGCATTTCAGATGGATTATCCACTTCAACAAGCCCTTCATCAGTCATTTCAAATACACCGATTTCATTTGTAGAGCCATATCTGTTTTTGATAGCGCGTATAATTCTATGCGACTGATATCGCTCGCCCTCAAAATATAAAACCGCGTCTACCATATGCTCAAGTACTTTCGGTCCTGCAATTCCGCCTTCTTTATTTACATGACCTACTAAAATTACAGATGTGCCGTCGCTTTTGGCTTTTCCTATAAATGACATAGCACATTCCTTTACCTGAGTCACACTTCCGGGAATACTTGACACACGCGAATGATATATCGTCTGAACCGAATCCACTATCATAACATCGGGTTTTATTCTCTCGTATTCCTTTAAAATCGCGTCAATATCGGTTTCTGTGAGCAAAAACAGCGTTGAACCATTTACTCCGAGTCTGTTTGCTCTCAGTTTTAGCTGTCCACGTGATTCCTCACCCGATACATACAATATTTTTGACAATTTTGCCATCACACCGCTGATTTGCATAAGCAGAGTTGATTTACCTATTCCCGGTTCGCCCGCAAGCAGTACCACTGAACCTGAAACAAGTCCGCCGCCGAGTACGCGGTCAAGTTCGTTCATTCCAGTATTTGACCTTATATAATGCGGTAATTCCGTTTCGTCAAAAGTCTGAGCTTTTCCGCCATCGCTTATCGAGGCTATTTTTATTCCATTACGAGCAGAACCGCTTTTTTCTGATAACTCAGATTCATCAGGAGTGTATGTTTCCTCAACCATAGTGTTCCATGCTCCGCAGCCGGGACATCTGCCAAGCCATTTGGGGCTTTGTTGGTCACATTCGGTACATACATATATTTTTTTAGGTGCTTTCATTTATTTATTCCAATCTATTATATTATTTATAATTATTGTTGAATTATATTAATTTTTAATAATCAAAATTTAAGCATTGACCGAATAATTTTTAATAAATCCATGAGCACCAAAAATTCTCCAGTTTCCAACCCCAAGACGTTGGAGAATCGCTTTTCTTTCTTCGTAACAAAGTTTAGGATCAGTATCAACTGAAGTCATTAATATAGGAGCATACTGATTATATTCTGCTTGAGGCAATGATAGTTCACGTATATTAATATATATGTCACCTGTAAAAGCTATCTTGTTTCGGTAATCAATTAATACAATTTCCCCTGGTAAATGTCCCCCCTGCCCTTCGTATACTTCAAAGTGTAGTTCTTCAAAATCAAAGAATCCAATTTGGGTTAAAGGTTGACTCAAACATTCGATATTTCCCCAAGGTATTATAATTTTATCGGGACTTGGCGGCTCATATGATGTTAATATTTTGCAAATATTTATATATGGTTTATGTAGTGGATTTTCTTCTCTATATCCATTTTTCTTATTATACTCATTTTCTAGGCATTTTGCACTTTTATAACTTGCTATAATTTCATCAAATAAAGTTAAAAGACCGCAATGGTCTACATCTGCATGAGTTATAATTATAGTTTTTTTTATGTTATCAAAATATTGAAATTAAATTCATTTATAAGTGTCAGTATATTTACAACACTTCCAGGCACATCTTTAAGAGAAAATTCTATAAGCACTATGCTTGTATTATTTCTATCATTTTGCAAATATCCTATTTTTTCAAGTTCTATATCTGCTTTTTTTAATTGCTCATCTGTTCCTTCAGCATCAATAAACAAAGTGTGTGAGTCCACTGCTTTATTATAACTAACACGAGTTATATTTATCCCAAGAGTTGAAAAGCATCTGCTTGCTTTTAAAAAAGCGCCTATATGATTTGGCATAGATGTCACGTATGTTTTCTTCATTCAATTTTTACCCCATAAATTTTTGTCAATTTATTATATCATATATAATGATAAAAAACAAGTGTTCTTGAAACATTACCCCATATTAGTATATTGGCTCAGAAATTCTGAAGCAGATGCAAACAAAATCAGAGACATTTTTTTCTGATATGTACTGTCTGTAAGTTGCTGACATTCCTGTACGTTCGATAAAAATCCACACTCAACTAAAACCGCCGGAATTTCAAGTCTATCAAGTAAAAATATAGATGAGCCGGCTTTCTGAATATTGCGCGAATTATCCGGCTGAAGATACTGTTTTGTTTTTGTCTGAATCATTCCGGCAAAATTTTTACTTTCACGGTTATTAGGTGAATAATATACTTGAAGTCCGCTGTATTTCTCCTGCGTGTACTTATTCATATGTATTCCCATAAAAATAGAATTTGGATTTTCACATGCGATTTTATATCGATTTCTCAAATCATATGTCTTTTTTTTGCCAGTATAATCTATCAAATCGCCGTATTCATCATATAAAAGCCTGTCATCTTCTCTCGTGAGCTTTGACGGCACTCCTAAAAATTTCATTATTAGATGAATTTTTTTACTTATATCAAGATTTAAAGTTTTTTCTTCCTCTCCGTTTATTCCTGAAGCACCGCCATCTTCGCCGCCATGTCCGGGGTCAATTACTACGAGTGGATACAGATTTTGATTATCAGCTTCATGTGAGTTTATTTTTTTTATTTCGTAATCAATATAGTTCTGCATTAAATATCCAAATAGCAAACAAGATATTATTACCAATACAGAAATTATTATAAATTTGAATGTGAACAATTCAGGGCTTTCTAAATTGTTATTATTTTCATTATTGAAATCTATCCTCATATAAAATAATTCCGCCTTTCAGATATTTTTATTGCCGATATTTTACATAAATATTTATACGCACCTGAAATTCGGAATATGAAAAAGCCGCAGTCTTATAAAACTACGACTTTAATTTTTTATTTGGATTTACTTTTCTTAGAATCTTTATCTGATTTTTCGAGTACAAATAAGCCTTTTAGACCGAAATGTTTCGTTCCTGTATAATATCCAAAAGTACACATTGCAACGCCCGGGATTATTATTAATAAAAACGCAATTGGATTATACGGAGAGTAAAGCTGAACAAGACCAAGATACATACCATTAATAAGACGCGCTACCGCACTCATAACAGCAAATAGATTGCCTGCCCACTCCATTTGAAATAATCCGTCTGCCTTCCCGAATATGTACCCGATATTCAGCAAAACTGCCACAATAAAATTAGGAATATTTGCGCAAATGCCTAGCCATAACCCATTAAGAGGTTTATATTTTTCGCGTCCCCCGTCTACTCTTATTTTGTGTTTTGAACCTTCTTCCCACACTACTGTATACAGCAAAAACATATACATAAAAAAGGCGAAAAGCCCCGTAATAAGTAATAATGTTTCGTTTGCATTTGTAGCGAGAGCTAAAATTAAACCAAATACGGTCATACCGAATTGATTCAACATTAGTTTAACTATAAGATACGAATTTTCGCGTATGAATTTTATCATTTTTATACCGTCCACCTTTTAATCCATTTTTATACTTAAAATTTAAAATTCGTACAAAAATATTAAATTTATTCTCAATATATATATTGTATAAAATATATATGTCAATTTCAAGAGTTTATATAAAAGTTTACAAATGAAATATAACGTGATATAATAATAAAGTTGCTATAAAAATCAATTTGATATGGAGGGATTTAATATTGGCTTATGAAATAGATACCGATACTTTGCCACAGTTTCTGCGTGATTTTGCATCATATAAATCGATGATTCAAGGTTGCTCTGAAAAAACGGTTGGCGAATATTTGCTTGACCTTAGAACTTTTTTAAGGTACATGATTTCTGTTAAAAATAATTTGCCTTTAGATTATGAAAAAATGTCTGAAGTCGATATTTCAAATGTTGAAGTTGACTTTCTGGGTTCAATTAAAACTGATGACATATACGAATTTTTTCTTTTTCTAAGCAATTACAGAAAAAATAGTGCAAGCGCAAAATCCAGAAAATTGTCAGCAATAAAGGCTCTGTATAAATATTTAACTCAAAAACGCCATTTACTTGAGGTAAATCCTGCCGCTGATATTGAATCTCCGAAAAAAAAGCAGCAGCTTCCGAAATACTTATCTCTTGATGAGAGTATAAATTTACTTAACGCGATACAGGCTGACGAAAATTCAAAATCAAAGGAACGTGATTTTGCAATAGTTACGCTGTTTTTAAACTGTGGAATGCGTCTTTCTGAGCTTGTAGGCATAAGTTTAAATGACCTTGACAAAGAACTCCGCTCACTTAGGGTTATGGGAAAAGGCTCAAAGGAACGCATAATTTATCTCAATGACGCTTGCCGTTCAGCTTTGAGTGATTATCTCAAAATTAGGCTGAATGAACAGAACCTTAAATTGAAAGACAATGCGCTTTTTATAAGCCGACAAAATAAAAGAATCAGTGTAAAAACGGTTCAATGGCTGGTGTATAAATATTTAGGTGAAGCGGGTTTGGAATACAAGCATTATTCAACTCATAAACTTCGCCACACTGCCGCTACACTTATGTATCAGACAGGTGAAGTTGATGTGCGTGTACTTAAAGAAATACTTGGTCATGAACAGCTTAATACTACTCAAATTTACACTCATGTCAGCAATGAAGGAATGGAAAACGCTATAAATAAAAATCCGCTTGCAAATATAGGTAAACGTAAGAAAAAAGATAATGATACAGAAATAAATGAGTAAAAATTTCGGGAGATACTATTTAAAGTACCTCCCATAAATTTTATATAAGTTATATTAGTGTTTAAAATGTCTCTTTCCAGTGAATACCATAGGAATACCAAATTTGTTGCATGCGTCAATTGAATCCTGGTCACGGATTGAACCGCCGGGCTGAATAATCGCAGTAATTCCGGCTGCCGCTGCGGCTTCTACACAGTCACTGAACGGGAAAAATGCGTCAGAGGCCATAACACTTCCCTTTACTTTATCTCCGCCGTATTTTATAGCAAGTTCGAGCGCGGTAATTCTGTTAGTTTGTCCAGGGCCTACGCCTACTGTCGCACCGTCTTTAGCAAGTACGATTGCATTTGATTTTGTGTGCTTAACTGCCTTCATCGCAAACTTAAGGTCAATAAGCTGTTCAGGTGTGGGCTGTGCCTCTGTTACAACTTTGATATCTTCATCATCATAAAGTTCAGTATTATATTCCTGAACAAGCAGACCACCGGCAACTTTTTTCATATCAAGCATATCCTTGCGGTTCGGCTTTGATATATTCGGAAGTTTAAGAATACGGATATTCTTTTTCTTTTCAAGGATTTCAAGTGCCTCGTCAGTATAGTCGGGAGCAATTACGATTTCGATAAATATTTTGTTTATTTCCTCTGCTGTTGCCGCATCAATTGTGCGGTTAGCTGCGATAATGCCTCCGAAAATTGACACAGGATCTGCTTCATATGCTTTTACATATGCCTCGTGAATTGTATCTGCGATACCTATTCCACAGGGGTTTGCGTGCTTGAGTGCAACAACACATGGAGTATCTGGATATTCTTTTATTGTGTCAAGTGCTCCATTTGTATCGTTTATATTGTTATATGATAATTCTTTTCCATGGAGCTGAACTGCTTCCGCGAGAGTTCCGTCAAATCCTCTGCCTATTTCACGGTAAAATGCCGCATTCTGATGAGGATTTTCACCATAGCGCATATCCTGTACTTTTTCAAATGTCATGGTGAATGTATCGTCAAACAGCGGAGAACCGGTTTCTTTGCGCAGATAAGATGCAATCAATGTATCGTATGCGCTTGTATGCTGAAATACCTTATATGCGAGCTTCAATTTTGTATCGACTGAAACACTGCCGTTTGTCTTTAACTCATCGATAACGGTAGCATAGTCTCTCGGGTCAATGATAACTGCAACGTCCTGATAATTTTTAGCAGCAGCACGCAGCATTGTAGGACCACCGATATCAATATTCTCAATTGCGACTTCGCGTGTTGTACCCTCTTTTAAAATAGTTTCCTTAAACGGATAGAGGTTTATAGCGATAATATCTATCGTATCAACTCCAAGTTCCTCAAGCTGTTTCATATGCTCAGGATTTGAGCGAATCGCAAGTATTCCTGCATGAATTTTGGGGTGAAGTGTTTTTACACGACCGTCAAGACATTCCGGAAATCCAGTTATATCAGATACGTTTATAACGTCAATTCCGCCTTCAGAAAGAACCTTTGCGGTTCCGCCTGTTGAAATTATTTCATAACCAAGCACGGTAAGTTCTTTTGCAAAATCAACAGCTCCGGTTTTGTCCGTCAAGCTGATAAGTGCTCTCTTTTTCATTTATTATGTATATCCTTTCAAAGTATTTGTATATTTATTTACATATATACACTCTGTTATCTTTTACCTTCAGCATATCGGAACAGAAAAGTTCAATAGCTTCGGGCAATATCTTCCATTCTGCTTCAACCATCACTCTTTTTTGGAGAGTTTCCGGGGTATCATCATCTTCAACCGGAACTGCCTTTTGGAGAATAATTGCACCTCCGTCGGTAATTTCATTTACAAAATGAACGGTGGCTCCGGTAACTTTTACCCCTTTCGCCAATGCCGCTTCGTGAACATGAAGCCCATAAAATCCATCTCCGCAAAATGACGGTATCAATGCGGGGTGTACATTTATTATTTTATTTTTGTATTCATCAAGTATACATCCGTCAAGAATGCACATAAATCCGGCGAGTACTACCAAATCAACTTTATATGATTTCAGAACTTCCATGATTTTTAATGTATATTCTTTTCGGTCAGGAATTTCCTTACGGCTTACAACCTCAGTTTTAATGCCAGCATTAGACGCGCGTTCAAGCGCATATACACCGTCTTTACTTGAAATTACAACAGCTATTTTACCATGAGTAATTATGCCGCTGTTAATCGAATCAATTATTGCCTGTAAATTTGTACCGCCGCCGGATACCAGCACAGCGATATTCTTAAGTTGTGTATTATTCATAATTATGTATATCCAAATTTATAAAATATCAGAATTAATTAAAGTTCCTCAATTTTAGCGTTAAGAGCAGCGTCTTTCTTTGCGACTCCCTCAGCCATATCCGCTTTAAATGACGCTAATTTTTCAGAAAGATTTTCATTTGAAAGGGCAAGTATTTGAATTGCAAGAAGAGCCGCATTCTGTGACCCTTCAATCGCTACTGTGGCAACGGGAATTCCCGCAGGCATCTGAACAGTTGAAAGCAGTGCGTCAAGTCCGTCAAGAGTTGAGGATTTTATTGGTATTCCGATAACCGGGATAGTAGTTGACGCTGCAAGTACACCTGCCAAATGTGCGGCTTTTCCAGCTGCGGCAATTATAACTCCAAATCCGCGTGTCTTTGCGTTTGCAGAAAAATCATGTGCCGCTTCGGGGGTTCTGTGTGCGCTCATTACATGGGCTTCATATTCGATACCGAATTTTTTTAATGTTTCAAAACAAGGTTTAAGTACAGGGAGGTCACTGTCACTTCCCATAATTACCGCTACTTTTAAAACTGCCATAATATATACCTCTTGAAAATAAATCTATTTTTTTGATGTGTGACGAATTATTTTTAATAATGCATAAATTATACTAGATAAAACAAAAAATATGAGAACTTGCAAATTAAAAGAAACACCTGATACAGTAAGAATCAGAGATATTATTGCCGAAACCGCAGCAGCTAAATAATTTCCCCTAGCGTGCGCAATTTGGAATATTATAGAAAAAATAAATATAACACTCCATATCAGAGGATAAATTTCGCATATACCTTTCATAACTGTATCTCCCACAAAGAATAATTATATCAAGCGTTTAATAATATGTAAATAGTTAATATTCATAATATTTTGCGGAGATATCGTCAATTTTTAATTGTGAATCAACGGTTACCAGCTTAAAATAAAGTTTTCTTGACGCATCGCTGTCTATATCATTTCTGAACGTTCCGTTATTTTGCCTTATCGAGTAAGATACCGCAAAATAATATGTATCTCCTCCATTATCAGAATTTAATGATAATTGTTCTACTAATATGTCATATATTTTCTGAGGAGTAAATCTTTCGTAAGGTTCATTCTTTGTATAGTAATTTTCTGTAAACATTTGATTATATCTTTCAGCATCTCCATTGATTGCAGCATCAAAATATTCACCGAAAAACACAGCGGCTTTTCCATGTCTTTCATAATCCCCGTCAGTTATTGTATATGTTTCAGGGCCTACTTTAAATTGAACATATCTGTTAAGACCCATATAAGTTTCGTCTTCGTAAATATCTTCATCATAATTGGAAGGATAAAAATTATAACTCATTATTTTATCTGAGTACATTGATGTAATTTTATCTTCCGTTTTTTCAAAGTGAAAAATTTCCGGATTTTCGAGCAAGACAAAGCTAATTCCTGACAAAATAACTATTATTATAAAAGATATTATTATTTTGCTTTTATTCTTATTCTTTTTTAGAGGTAGCTTTTTTGTGAGTTCATAATTATTTTTGTTTTTTTCGGGCATAAATATTCCTCATCAATGTAAAATCGGTGTTAATATAGTATGACCGCGCAAAGGTATACGCGGTCAAATCTAAAATAAAATTAAAATTAGCCGATGAATCTTTTCAGATTTTCAAGACCAAGGGTAATACCCTGAAGATTGTCTTCCATTCCTTCGAATTCAACAGTCATAAAACCATTATATCCGTTGTTTTTAAGTATACGTACGCTTTGAGCTACATGAGCCTCACCATGACCTATAATCGCACCACGGAGATAATTTCCGGCGCGTGTCTGGAACCAACCGGCACCGGGATTAACATCTGTTCCCTTCTTGTAATGAAAATCTTTCGCGTGAACATGCTTTGCGTACGGAGCCATTATTGACACGGACAAAGTAGGTTCTTCGTCAGCACACATGAAATTTCCTATATCAATAAGTGCGCCGAAATTAGGGTGAGCTACTGTATTGATAAGTTTTTCAACACGGTTTGCGTCCTGAGAGAAGAATCCGTGATTTTCTGTCATTGTAACAATTCCTTTTTGCTCCGCATATTTAGTAACTTCACGGCAGCCTTCGGCAAGTCTGGGAAGCGCGTCATCATAACCGATTGAGTACTGTCTGCCTCTAATACCTCCGGTAACGTCATGACGCATTTTTGACGCACCCATTGCAGCGGCATAATCTACAAGTTTACATACTCTTTCAATTTCCGCTTTAAGATCTCCGCTTGAACCGTTGATAAAATCTGCACCTACGGCAAGGGCAACTACTTCAAGACCTTTTTCTGCGGCACGGTTTTTAATTTTTTCAGCAGAATTTTCCATATTAATAAATCCGCCTTCAGAGAATTCGATGCCGTCAAATCCCATCTCTGCTGCTTTATCTATAATTCCGAGGTAACCGAGGCGACTTTCGTCAATATAACCGCCGAAGCTGTAAGAACTTACACTTGTTTTCATTATTAAATACCTCCATGTGATAATATTCATGTAAATTACAATTAACGATGAAATAAAACCAATAACATTATATAATATAAAGTATTTTTTTTCAAGTCACTTATTCATTTTTTACATAATATTTTATATATAAAAGCCTGAAAATAATTTATATTACATTTATTGACATTTATTTGCCGAATTTATATATTATTATGATTATGTTTTCAAATTTTACATTAAAACGCTTGACATCACTACGTATATTATTTATAATTGATAGTATCTTAAACTTACATAGAAATTTGATTTATATTAAATTATGTATTCTGGAGGAATCATAGATGTTTGAAAAAGTTAAAGAACTTTTGGTGGATGAACTTTCAGTTAATCCCGATGAAGTAACAATGAATGCTGAACTTGTTAATGATCTTGGTATAAATTCTCTTGAGCTCGCTGACCTTATACTTCTGTGCGAAGAGAAATTTGATATTGAAATTGATGATGAAGATATTCATAAATTTATTTCTGTCGGCGATGTAGTAAATTACCTTTCAAAAAACGTTTTATAATCTTAATACTATTGATTTTGTTCTGCGCATGACTTCATTAAGTTAGATTTTATTCTATATTTATTAAGTCATGTGCTTTTGATTTACGAAGGAGATTGTTAAATTGTACATATTCAAAAAAAATATATTAAAAATAATAGCTAGTGCTGTTATTTCATCTATTTTGCTTTCATATACCGCAATTGCTGTCGATTATACAGATAAAGCACTCGGCGCAGTGTACTACAAATACCGTGATTCTATTTCCCCCGAACTTGTTTACACGGAACAGTACAGTGAAAATTTAAAATACGGAAGACAGCATTCTTATGTTTTTGAATACACTCCCGGAGGAGCTACAAAACCTTATATTGCTTCCGGAAGCAGTATTTATGGAAAATCTTCACTTGCTGACTGTATTGCCGCCGCAGAAGCTGAAGGTCATACAGTACTTGCCGGAACAAACGCTGATTTTTTCAGTATGGCTACTGGAATTCCTATGGGTGTAATGATTGAAAACGGTAAATTATACGCATCGTCAGATGACCGTGCAGCTCTCGGTTTCAGAGCTGACGGAAGTGCCGTTATAGGAAAGCCAAATATAAAAATTACGATGACCTCGGGCGAAAAAAATATCCCTATAACATTTTTTAATAAATACCCGTCCGTCTATGGCGCGTATCTTTTGAGTGATGATTACGGTGAAACAAGCAAAAGCAAGGAAGAATCACTCGAAATCCTTATTGAAATTACATCAGGAATGCCTGCCGCTTCAGGTAACATTACAGGTATAGTGCGAAATGTAATTACAAATTCCAAAGACTGTGAAATTCCTGATAATTATTTAGTTTTATCTGTAAATAATAAATATGCGTCATTTAATGATTTTTCTTCAGTTGCAGTCGGTGATGAAGTCAAATTCACTTTTGAATGCGATGATGAATGGAAAGATGTTGTATCAGCTGTCGGCGGAGATGATATTATAGTTGAAAATGGTCAGGTTGTCAGCGGAATCGCAAATGAAACACATGAACAATACGCAAATCCCCGTCTTGCGGTTGGAATTAAGGCAGATGGAACAGTTATGGTTTTTGCCATAGACGGACGTCAAAGCGGATATAGTGTCGGCATGAATATAGTAAGTCTTGCTGAGTATATGCAGTCTGAGGGATGCGTATCGGCAATAAATCTTGATGGTGGAGGTTCTCTTACCGTTTCAGCAAAATTATTCGGTGATGATTCCCCGCTTCTTGTAAATTCTCCGTCAGACGGATATCAACGCAAAGTAGCAAATGCTCTTTTATTTGTACGTAACACAACACCTACAAATATTCCTGCTAGTTTAAAAATTACGCCTGTATCGCCTATGGTGCTTGCAGGAGCCACTGTTGATTTTGACGCGGTATATGTAGATACGGCAGGTATCGAAATGGACGAAGACATTGACAATACTCTTATAGGACTTTCGTGCAGTGAATCGCTCGGCACAACAAACGGAAACAAATTCACCGCGGGAAAGAACAGCATTACTGATACAATAACCGCAAGCAAATCCGCGTCTGGAGGACAGATTACGGGAAGTACAAGCGTTACAGTTACAAATAAAATAGACAAGCTTACAGCTTTCCCTGTTGAAATATCAATGAATTCAGATTCGCAAACTGAACTTACTTTATATGCAGAATATAAAGGCATTCCGGTTTTAACAAGTCCGGACGCTTTCACATACCGTTTCAAAAACAGCAATATTGCCGGAAAAGATGGTGCACTTGCCGCAAATGAACTCGGTTATCTTGACAAAAACGGTGTATTTCATTCCGCATTTAATGCAAACGGCTCTGATACTCTTATAATAAGTTACGGCGATGTATCATGCGAAGTAAATATAACTATAAGCCGAACAGAAGAAAAGCTTATTCATAATTTTGAATCCGGCGATGATTCTCTTGATATATTCCGTCCGCTTGTAACAGGTAACTGTGAATTTAAATACGAAATCGTTGACGATGGATATGATTCTGAAAAATCGCTTAAAGTAGATTATTCATTTAACAGTTCTGATGAAACGTTTGATGCAGGTGTAGACAGATTCGCTTCCCTGCGCTATAATGAGCCGTTACTTATCGATGACGAAGCAAGATATCTCGATATGTG
>CALWTV010000209.1 GCA_944384555.1 uncultured Clostridia bacterium
GCCAGATTACCTTGTCGCCGCATTCGACCTCCGCGCTCCTACATTCAGACATATTAAATTTGAGGAATACAAGGCAGGACGCAAAGGTATGCCCGATGAACTCGCAATGCAGCTTCCATACGCAAAAGATACGCTGTCCGCTATGGGATTTCACATAATCGAAAAAGAGGGCTATGAAGCTGATGATATTCTCGGTACTCTTGCCGCTGCTGCTGATAAAACCAGCAGTATTCAGACATATCTGCTTACCGGAGACCGCGATTCCCTTCAGCTAATCAGCGATTACACAACCGTTATCTTAGCCAAAACAAAAGAAGATGTATATTTCGACAAAGAACATTTCTTTAATGAATATGGTGTTAAACCGGAACAGTTTGTTGATGTAAAAGCGCTTATGGGAGATAGTTCGGACAACATCCCCGGGGTTGCCGGTATAGGCGAAAAGACTGCATTAAAGCTTATTGCGGAGTTTGGCTCACTCGATTCTCTTTATTCAAAATTAGACGATAGCAGTATTTCTACAAGCATTAAAAATAAACTCATTTCTGGAAAGGAAAGCGCGTTTTTATCTCGGGAACTTGCGGAAATTTGCAAATGTGCTCCAATTTCCTGCGATTTAGATGATTATAAAACATCGGGAATAAACAAATCCGCATTAAAGCCACTATTTGAAAAATTAGAGTTTTCGGTGTTTATAAAAAAATTTGGACTCGATACTATTGAAGTTACGGATTCGTGCGATAATAGTATTTTAAATGAGATGAAAATTACGGAGTGTGAAAGCTCACTGCCGAATTTTGACAGTGATGAGTTTATCGTAAAAATTTCAGATAACAGCGACTGTTTAATCATATACGACTGTACAAATAAGAATTGTATTCGGGCTAAAATCGATATCTGCCGCAGTTTTCTTGAAAAAAATCCGGTTATTTGCCACGATTTTAAATCATTTTATATCGCTATGAGAAAAAAAGGATTTTACACTTCGTGTAAATTTGACACCATGCTCGCCGCATATGTGCTAAATCCGGCTGAAAAAAGCTATTCTCTTGAAAGTATTGCGTCTAAATATCTATCGGTAAGCAGCGAAACATCATCTGATTATTCTGTTAAGTTTATCTCTGATTTGTATTTTGAGATGAAAGATAAAATTTCGGATTCTGACTGCGCTTCCCTCCTTTATGATATTGAAATTCCGCTTGCCTCTGTTTTAGCTGATATGGAGATATGTGGATTCAAGGTTGACGTTGATGGTCTTGACAATTACGCAAAATCACTTAAAGTTTTTGAGGACGAGCTTGCCGAGAGAATTTATATGGCTGCCGGATGTGAATTTAATATCAATTCCCCAAAACAGCTCGGCGAAATATTATTTGAAACTCTTATGCTCCCTCACGGCAAAAAAACAAAAACCGGATATTCAACAAACGCGGAAATTCTTGAAAAACTTCGTCCGTATCATTCCATTATAGGTGATATTCTTGATTACCGGCAGGCGGCAAAGCTCCGCGCAACTTACGGCGAAGGACTTTCAAAAGTCGCTGATGAAAATTCAATTATTCATACAACATTTAATCAAGTTGGTACTGCTACGGGAAGACTATCTTCCTCTGAGCCAAACTTACAGAATATCCCGATAAGAACTGAACTCGGAAGAGAACTGCGAAAGTATTTTATTCCAAGAAGCGATGATTACGTTTTGATTGACGCTGACTACTCGCAAATCGAACTGCGTTTGCTCGCGGACATTTCAGGCGATAAAAACATGATTAACGCATTTCTTTCCGGTGCCGATATCCATACATCTACTGCTTCTCAAGTATTCGGCGTTCCGAAAGACATGGTTACACCAGAATTGAGAAAACGCGCAAAAGCTGTAAATTTCGGTATCGTATACGGAATAGGCGATTTCTCTTTAGCTCAAGACCTCGGCATTACTAAAAAAGAAGCCGCTGAATATATAAAAAATTACCTTTCAACTTATCCTGACGTAGAAAAATATCTGAAAAATGCTGTCACTGACGCCCGCCGTCTCGGATATACGGTGACTAAATTCGGACGACGCAGATATATTCCCGAACTTACTGCGCAAAATAAAAATGTACAGTCATTCGGTGAAAGAGTTGCAATGAACAGTCCAATTCAAGGGACTGCCGCTGACATAATCAAAATCGCAATGATAAACACTGCTCGGGCATTTAAAAATGAATGCATTGACGCACGTTTGATTTTACAGGTTCATGATGAGCTTATCGCTGAAGCAAACCGAAATTGTGCTGATAAAGCCGCCGCTGTTCTAAAGCGTGAAATGGAAAATGCCGCAGTTACTGCTGTTCCTCTTATCGCAGACGTGGCAATAGGCGAAAATTGGTTTGAAAGTAAATAATCTTTATTTTTAATGGGGAGATTTTTTCTCCCTGTTTTTTTATTTATAAATTTTTATATTTTACTTTTACTTTACAGTTATTTTATCTATTGAAATTTGACTGAATATGTGATATATTATATTTGTATATTTATATCTATTTTTTTTACATAAATTTATTTTTTAATCAATATAAAAATATTTCTCGTCATTCATCAGTGTAATCAAATATATTTTTTCTAAAGGTGACACATCATGATTTCTAATAATACAAATCAATCAATTGCGGACAAAATAACCAAACTCAAAAAAGAAAAAAATGCCGCAGTTTTATCTCATTTTTATCAAAATATGGACGTACAAAACGTTGCCGATATTGTGGGCGATTCCCATGAACTCGCAAAAAAGGCATCTTCCCTTAATTGTGATATAATTGTGCTTTGCGGTGTCAGATTCATGGCTGAAAGCGCAAAAATCTTAAATCCTTCAAAAAAAGTACTCCTTCCCGCTTACAATGCCGGCTGCCCAATGGCTGATATGATTTCTCCTGAAGATATCGAAAAATTAAAAGCAGCTCACCCAGATGCCGCAGTCGTATGTTATGTTAATTCAACCGCCGCTACAAAGGCAAAATGCGATATTTGTTGTACTTCATCTAATGCAGTACGTGTCGTTAAAAGTCTGCCGAATAAAAAAATCATATTTGTACCAGACCAAAATTTGGGACATCATGTTGCAGCTCAAGTGCCTGAAAAAGAATTCATATTCTACGACGGATTCTGCCCGATTCACAGACAAATCACCGCAGACGATATAAAAAATGCGCGCGCAGCTTACCCTAATGCCAAAATCGCTGTTCATCCGGAATGTTTGCCTGAGGTTGTTTCCCTTTCAGATTTTGCAGGTTCTACTTCCCAGATTATTGATTATATAGCAAATTCAAACGATGATTCTTTCATTATCGGAACCGAAAAAGGCGTTGTTGACCGTATGAAAAATATGTATCAAAATAAAAAGATAGAAATTTTATCTCCATGTCTTGTTTGTGAAAATATGAAGAAAACTGACCTATCAATGGTACTTGACGTTCTCGAAAACGAAACAAATGAAATAATCATGTCAGAAGAAGAAATCAAAAATGCATATGCCCCTCTCAAACGAATGATTTCCGTCTGATACTTTTATTAAATTGGACATTAATTAAACTATTATCGAAAGGAATTTATATCTATATTATTAGAATATAGAAGTTAATATAATTATGAACGAACTTAATTTTTTTGGATTAACTGATTTTATCAGAAATGCTTTATCCGAAGATATCGGAACCGGTGATATTACTACAATTACTACGATAGATAAAAATAAGCGTGCCCACGGACGCTATATCGCAAAAGAAGACGGTATTCTCTGCGGAATAGATATTGTAGCCGCAGTATATCGTGAAGTTGATCCCTCAATTGAACTCATCAGACATTTTAATGACGGTGATAAAATTAAAAAAGGTGATGTCATTGCCGAAGTTAAAGGAAACGCAGTAAACTTGCTTACCGGTGAACGTGTCGGTCTTAATCTGCTCCAGCATATGTCCGGAATCGCTACACGTACTTCCGAAGCTATTTCCGCAGTTGCCGGAACTAATGCCAAGATTGCCGATACTCGCAAAATGACTCCCGGTTTGCGCGTACTTGAAAAATATGCCGTTCGCTGTGGTGGCGGTACAAATCATCGCTTTAATTTGGCTGACGGTATTCTTATTAAAGATAATCACATAGTCGCCGCAGGTTCTATAACAAATGCGGTAAAATCCGCGCGCAAAAATGCACCCCATACTCTCAAAATCGAAGTTGAAGTTGAAACTATCGAACAGCTAAATGAAGCCTTAGACGCAGGTGCGGATATAATCATGCTTGATAATATGAGCGTTGAAATGATGAGCGAAGCAGTTAAAATCGTAAACGGCAGAGCAGTACTTGAAGCGTCTGGAAACATGGGCGACAGAAATTTGGCCGAAGTCGCATCTTCCGGAGTTGACTTAATCAGTATCGGCGCACTGACACACAGCGTTCGCGCACTTGATATAAGTCTTAAATTCGTAATCGAATAAAAATTTTAAAGCAAGGGGAATAAAGCAGAACTTTTATCAAAAAATTATTAACGTTCTGTTTTTGTAAAATATTATGCGTCGTTATCTTTACAGTTGTGACAGCTCAAAACTGCCTAGAATTAATTATGATGTACTTATTATCGGAAGCGGTATCGCTGGACTTTACGCATCACTCCACATCGATCCGTCATTAAAATGCGCCGTTATCACAAAAGTTGACCTCGAAAACAGCAATTCATGGCTTGCTCAGGGCGGCATTGCGGCGGTTATTGCTCCCGATGATAAATTTGAATCTCACGTTGAGGATACTCTCAAAGCTGGCGCAGGTTTATGTGATGAAAATGCTGTCCGTGTTCTCGTTGAAGAAGGTCCTCAAAATATTAAAGAACTTATCGAATTGAACGTACCGTTTGATACAAATCCCGAAGGTGAACTTCAAATTACACGTGAAGGCGGTCATTCCTGCCGAAGAATAGTTCACTGCGGCGGTGACGCTACCGGACGTGAAACTACACGCCGTCTCGGTGAAATCGCGCTTGAACGCAAAAACGTTTCCGTATTGTTCAGAACATATTTGATTGATATTCTTACTGACAACGGAAAGGCTTATGGTGCGCTTGTCTATGACAATGAACCTAAAATTCTTGTCGCTCCTAATATAATTATTTCAACTGGCGGTATCGGAAACTTATATAATTACACCACAAATCCACGCGGTGCTGTCGGTGACGGTATTGCTTCCGCTGAACGTGCCGGAGCTGTAATTGAAAATATGGAAATGGTTCAGTTCCACCCAACTACTCTTATCTCTCCTCAACACAGCGACAGACTCTTCCTTATTTCGGAAGCAGTCCGCGGAGAGGGCGGTATTCTTAAAAATCATCAGGGAGAGGCGTTCATGCGTGACGTTCACCCGATGAAAGACTTAGCTCCCCGCGATATAGTTACGCGCGCCATTTTGGCTGAACTCAAACGCACTGGAGAAACAAATGTATTCCTCGATGTATCTTCAATGACAGATGAATTTTTCTCAAAGAGATTCCCTACTATATATGGTGAATGTCAGCATTTCGGAATAAATGTACCTAAAGATATGATTCCAGTTCGTCCGGCTCAGCATTATCTGATGGGTGGAATTAAAACCGATATAAACGGTATGACAAATATTGACGGATTGTATGCCTGCGGCGAATGTGCCTGCACGGGAATTCACGGCGCAAATCGTTTGGCTAGTAACTCCGTTCTTGAATGCCTTGTATTCGGACGCAGAGCCGCACGTCACATATGCGCGTCAAACCGTTCCTTAAACAGAGATGAAGTCTTGGATTTTGATACATTTGTTGAAGGACGTGATGTCGGAATCGGTGAAGCCGCTGAGGTACGCCGTGTTATCCGCGATACTATGACCGAATATGCAAACGCAGTGCGTACTACTGCCGGAATAAAAAAAGGCTACGATATTATCGCTGGTATTTTAGAAAAATATGAGTCAGTTGCGCTCCATTCACCGGCGGCATATGAAATTTATAATATGGCAGAATCCGCTATGATGGTATTCAGAGGTGCTATGGCACGTAAAGAAAGTGTCGGCGCTCACTATTTGGTTGACTGATAATGGCTGAGTCTTTGTTAAATCAATCAATTTCACCGTCTTCTCCGGTATCAGTCTCAGTTTGCGATAAATATGACGCCGAAACAATTAAAAATATTCTAAAAAATCAATTTTCTGCTCTTGGAATTTCTGAAAATTATTTTAAAAATAAAAAGGTTGTAATAAAACCTAACCTCGTCATGAAAAAAAGTGCAGAGGCGGCGGCTACTACTCATCCTGCTATGATTGAGGCGCTTTCTTCCCTGCTTTGTGAACTCGGTGGACATGAAATTATTATCGCTGAAAGTCCCGGCGGTATATATTCAGAATCAAATCTAAAATCAATATACAAAGTCTGCGGCATCGAAGAAGCAGCATTTAAATCTGGAATATCGCTTAATTTTGACACAGGGTTCAAGGAAATTAAATATCCAGACGGAATAGTTTCAAAATCATATAATATCATAAATCCCATAGCTGACGCTGATATTATAATAAATCTCTGTAAATTAAAGTCTCATTCGCTTACAAAAATGAGCTGTGCAGTTAAAAATCTTTTCGGAGTCATTCCTGGTGTGCAAAAATTTGAAATGCACGCGCGTTTTCCTAATCTGCCCGATTTTTCCGCTATGCTTGTAGATTTATGTAAATGTGTCTGCCAAATGCATGAAGTTATCCATATAGCAGACGCAATTGTCGGCATGGAAGGCAATGGTCCTACCGGAGGAAATCCACGGTTCATCGGTGCGATTATTTCTAGCCGTAATCCGTATAATCTTGATTTGTCAGCGGCTGATTTACTCGGTTTTGATGATGCACCGCTTATAAAATGCGCATATGAACGCGGATTCTGCCCTAAGTCAAATGCAGAATTGGCTTTCACCGAAAATTCTGTTTTTCCGCAGAAAATTAATGATTTTGTTATGCCGGATTCGGTTCATCATAAAAATTTTTTCACCATTTTCCCTGATATTATGGGCGGAAATTTAGTAAAAATATTAGAACCTCATCCGAAAATCAATTATAAAACCTGTGTTGGTTGCGGCGATTGCGTGCGTTCGTGTCCTGTGCATACTATTGATTTTGTTACGATAAAAAATAAGCGAAAAGCTAAAATAAAGCGCGATAAATGTATAAAATGCTTTTGTTGTCAGGAATTATGCCCTCATAAAGCAGTTTATATTGTTAAAAATCCAATTTTATCTATATTGAAGTGAAAATATGATTTTAAAATGTATTGCCCCCGCAAAAATCAATCTTTATCTTGATGTACTTGCCAAAAGAGCCTGCGACGGCTACCATGAAATTGAAAGCGTTATGCAGTCGGTTTCTTTATGCGATAATATAACCATTTCTATAAATAAATCTAATGACTTCTCGCTGTCGGTGTCATGTTCAGATAAAAACGTTCCGTCAAATGAAAAAAATCTCGCTTATCGAGCAGCGGCTTCTTATTTTTCATTGATTGACACATCTAATCGTAATTATGATGTAAATATATATATAGAAAAAAAAATACCCGCTCAGGCTGGTTTAGGCGGCGGAAGCTCTGACGCGGCTGCTGTGCTTAATTTGCTTAACTCATTCTTCGATAACCGATTTGATACTGATGAATTATGCAAAATCGGTGCGTCTTTAGGTGCGGATATTCCATTTTGTATCGTGGGCAACACTGCTGTAACACGCGGAATCGGCGATATTATAACCCCGATTTCATGCAAGTCTGAATTAAATTTTGTTGTGGCAATCGGAAAAGACCGCGTTTCTACACCTGATGCTTTCCGATTGCTTGATGATAAATTCGGTATAAATCCCGATAGTTTTGGAAAAATCCAAAATATAGTTTCCGCACTTGAACAAGGACAAATTGAAAAAATCAGGAATTCTCTATACAATAAATTTGAATATGTTATTATACCAAAATGTGAATCTGTCAGCAAAATTAAAGCACTTATGATTGATTTTGGTGCAGAAGCTTCTCTCATGAGTGGAAGCGGGTCAAGTGTATTCGGAATTTTTTCATCTTATAATGACGCTCTGTCAGCTGAAAAAAAACTCAGTAATCTCGGTTTATTGTCATTTTCATGCAAATCTATTCTTTAAAATAACGGAGGTTCTTTATGTATTCTAAAAATGAAAATATTGATTCAGAAATTTACTACGGTCTCGCCAAAGACGAACAGCAAGATGATTTAATAGATTTCATAAATTATGTATTTGGATTTGATGCCGCTGACGGCGGTTTTTACGGAATTCTTCCCAAGCTTTATAATAAAGAATACCACCCATGCGAAAATAACTATGTTGTTATCGAAAATGACCGATTTAAAGCCGCTATCGGCGCATATTCTGAAGATTTATCTGTATGTGGCACGATTTTAAAACGCCGCGGAATAGGAAATGTTGCCGTTCACCCATTCAGCCGCTCAAAAGGATACATGAAAAAGCTCATGAACATGGCGATTGAGGATATGATAAATGACGGAATAGATATATCTGACCTCGGCGGCAGACGTCACAGATACGGTTGGTTCTCTTACGAAAAAGCGGGCGTTGCTATGAATTTTTCAATTAACGGTCACAATCTTCGCTATTGTTTTAGCGATACTCCCAAAAAAGAAATTGAACTTCGTCCTGTTGAAAAAAATGATTCCGATATTCTCGATAAAATCTGCGCTTTACAGGAAAAAGAACCTTTACATATGATTCGTGAACGCGAACGCTTTTATGATATCGCTGTTTCATGGAGAAATAAAATAACTGCGTTTTTTATTGATGGCGAATTTGTCGGATATACAATATACAATGGCAACAGCTTAAAAGAGCTTTCTCTCACTGACGAATCTCTTTTCATTGATATAATTCGTAATTTTATGGAAAAAAATAATTTATGGGATTTACATATCGAAATTCCGCTTTGTTTTCCTAATCGAATTGCTCAGATGTATCCAATCGCAGAAAGTTGGCACCCTGATAACGGTGAAATGTATACAATATTTAATTTTAAACGTGTTGTCGGTGCTTTCATGAAATTGAAATCTACATATACCACACTCGCTGACGGCGAATTAAACGTACTTATCCACGGAATCGCAAAAGACGAAAACATAAAAATAAGCGTAAAAAATAATGAAGTAACACTTACTGATTTTTCCGGAAATCCTGATATCGAGCTTGAACATAAACGTGCAGTTTCTTTCTTCTTTGGAATTTATTCTCCTGATTTATGTGACCTTCCCGCAAATATAAAATCATGGTTTCCTCTGCCGCTTTACTTATATTCCTCTGACCACGTATAATTTTAAATAATAAAAATTGCCGGTAACGAAAATTACCGGCATTTCTTTTTAAAAATATTAAATTATTCGGGAATTACGATTTCAATTTCCTTGCCTGCGCGAGCGGACTTAGCTATACCATCGATAATTGCCTGATTGTATATAATCTGGCTTGTCGGTACCGGAGCTTCGCCGCCTGTCTTAACTGCGTCAAGGAATGAACGAATCTTCTGGTCGAATAATCCCATCTTGCCTCTTGCTTCAATTATCGGAATAACTGTTTCTGTCTGCTGACCGCATACATCATGATACAGTTTCATAGGACCGCCTACTGTTCCATTCCAGCAATCTGTGGACGGAATTCTGAGTGCGCCGTCTTTACCGAAGATAATTGTATCACCGGGAGTATCGGGATGCATAGCCCATGCAATTCTGAAGTCAAGGATAATTCCGCCTTCAAGACGAATAAACGCAGCCGCAAAGTCATCTACGTTAAATCTGTCAGCAAACTGAGGATAATATTTTGTGCTCTTTCCAAAGAAATCGGAAGTATATCCGGATACTGTGAGAGGCTTCGGATAACCGATAGCGTTAAGCACCATATCAAGTGAATAGCAGCCGATATCACCAAGGGCGCCTAATCCGGCAGTCTTGTCTTCTATGAATGTACTTCCCGGAATACCGCGGCGGCGTCCTCCACCAGTCTGAATGTAATAAATATCACCCAAAGTACCGGACTGAACGATTTTCTTTATCATCTTCATATTATCGTCAAAGCGTGGCTGGAAACCTACGGAAACTATTTTTCCGGATTCAGCTTCAGCTTTTCTGATTTCAACCGCTTCTTCAATTGTAACGCACATCGGCTTTTCAAGAAGTACCGGAACACCATGCTTTAAAGCATCAATAGTACAAACCGCGTGAGTTCTGTTATATGTACATACGCTTACTGCGTCAAGCTCTTCATTGTCGAGCATGGAGGCATGGTCAGGATAAAAATGAACTCCCTCTACACCGAATCTTTCCGCGAATTTCTCAGCTTTTCCCGGAATGAGGTCTGCCATTGCGACAACTTCTACATCTGGCTGGCTCTTATAGCTCTGAATGTGTGATTCTGCTATCCAACCTGTACCTATAATACCTACTCTTAATTTTTTGCCTTCCGCTTTGGGGGCATCATCATATACGGTAGGTGTAAACTGGCTTAATACTGCATCATTATTTGCCATGATAATTTCCGCCTTTCAATATCTTTATTTATAAAATTATTAATTTATTTTAAAATTAAAAATATTACCAACCTAAACTCTTGAGATAGTCGCGGCTGAGTTTTGCCGATTCATCACGAGTATTTCCCGCGGCCGGCTCATCTTGTTCAACAACTACCCATTCTGCGCCTGCATCTACCGATGCTTTGAGTATATCAGGAATATTCTGCATTCCGTGACCGACTGGACGAAATTCAAATGATGAATTACCTTCATCTGTTTCTTCTTCATCAAGTCCAATAAGCGCGTATAAATGCTTCGGCAATTTTCCGGTTATATTAAAATCTTTAAGATGAACAACCGGAGCTCTGCCCGAATACTTCATTACGTATTCCGAAGG
Organism: uncultured Clostridia bacterium; assembly: GCA_944384555.1. Taxonomy (GTDB): domain Bacteria; phylum Bacillota; class Clostridia; order Oscillospirales; family CAG-272; genus CALWTV01. The sequence continues at coordinate 10,950 of CALWTV010000209.1, forward strand.
AACAAGACCTGCTACATTTACCCAACATGTATCTATTTCAGTAGCGAGAATACATGGGCATACTCTTGAATAGAGCTCATCAAGTCCATATTTGCCGTTTTCAAGTTTTACGAACTCAAAATCATGATTATGATAAAGAAGTTTAATTCCTGCCTCTGACGCGGCTTTTCCGATACGCTTTATTTCTTCTATTGTTTCATCGAATTTTTCAGCGCCGGGACGTCTTTCCTCTGTTACATATGGAATTGCAATATATTTACAGCCAATGATTTTATAATCATTGATTGTTTTCTCTGTTTCACTTATCAGCTGGTCGAGAGGAACATGCGCTGATACCGGAACAAGTCCGATTTCATCAAGCATTTCCTTTATTTTTGCCGGCTCATTATCAAATAGCCCTGCAAATTCTACACCGTCATAACCCATTGCTTTTACTGCTTTCAAAGTACCGTAAAAATCAGCAGCAGCACTGTCACGAACAGTATAGAGCTGAAGCGCAACCGGAAGTGACATAATTTTTATCTTCCCCCGTTTCAAGCATATATTTTTTATATGATGTTACACATCATCATTTATTATAAATGAATATTTGTAGAAATGCAACAGTTTTTTTCAACTTTTTCAGATTTTTTTGAATGTGAATTGAAGTATATGTTTTTTTCTGGTATAATATAAAGCAATTTAAAGCTAACAAAATAATTTATATGATATTGAGTGTAAAAATATTATAATCAAACAAAAATAATATGTGGTTGTGTTATATAAGTTAAGGTCTTAATATAAATTTTAACTGGTTATTGTGCAGAATGAAATTTGCGAAAGGTTAAACCATGAAAGAAAAAATCAGATTAAAAATTCCAAATGAACAAGAGCTTGAATACCGCAGACAATTGATTTCAGATGAAGAAACCATGTCATACAATATGGGATACGGTGACAACGGAGGATGTACATATATCCGTACTTATGAACAAGTACGCTTATGGTATAAAAACTGGAGTAATAACAAAGACCGATTTTACTCGTATATTGTACGAAATTCTGACAACAAATTTATCGGTGAAGTCAACATATATAAAAGCAATCCATGGTTTGAAATGGGCATAGTTATAGAATCAAAATATCGCGGAATGGGCTATTCGTCATATGCCTTGAAACTGCTATTATATCATGCTTTTGAAAATATGAATGCAAACGCAGTACACAATAGTTTTGAAGATACACGAACCGCCGCAATAAAAACACATATTTCCGCCGGATTTAAGGAAATAAAACACCAAAACGGAATTATCGAGTTTCTTATAACAAAAGAAGAATATTATATGCTCAATGCACTCAAAAATAAAAAATATAAGGCTATATTTTTCGACCGTGACGGTACACTGACATATTTTAATCCCGAAAAGGAAAAATACCGCGATGAACTTATCTCATCATGGAGCGGAAAACCGTTTGAACTCCCATATGAAAAAATGATGAATCTTTTTCAGCTTGCCTCTGAAGGCAGAAAACCATGGTACAAAAATCTCTCTGATGAAATTGAATTTTTTAAACGATATTATTATCATTTATTGATTGGGGAAGGCGTTACTGATGACACAGCTTACAAAGCGGAAATACTCTTTTCTGAATTATGGTGTAATAATGACCGCCTGTTATTTGATGAAGCAATCGAAGTATTAGAATATTTTTATAAAAATGGCTACAAAATCGGCGTTATAAGCGATACATCTCCGTCACTGGAATACACATTAAAGCAGCTCGGAATTGCACATTATTTTACCTCATTTACGGCAAGCTCACTCGTAGGCGCAGGAAAACCAAGTCCAATAATATTTAATGCGGCGCTTAAAGCTCAAGGAGTATCTGCTGATGAAAGCATTTATGTTGACGATTACAAACCCGAGGCTGACGGAGCAAGGGAGCAAGGATTTACTTCATTTTGGCTTGACAGAAGCGGCAGTAGCCATGATATCTGGACAATCTCAAATTTAAAACAGCTTATTGATTTAATCGAAAAAAATAAATACAACGAGGATATTGATACTGAATGAAAACATTGATATTTAACGGTTCACCGAGAAAAAACGGCGATACAGTTGCTATGATTAATTCGCTTAAACGTGAACTCGGCGGAGAAATAAATCAGATAGATACATTTTATTCTGATATAAAGCCATGCATGGACTGCCGATACTGTATTTCACACGAAAACTGCTCAATAAACGACGATATGATTAATGTATTCAAATTGATTGACGAAGCTGACAATATAGTTGTAGCTTCACCGATATATTTTTCAATGCTTACCGGCTCACTTCTAAACATTTTTAGCAGACTTCAATATATTTATATTCTAAAGCGATTCCACCACCAAAATATACTGTCAAATAAAAAAAGAAACGGTATTATATTTCTCGCGGGAGGCGGAGACGGTTCCGCTGATAAAGCTATTGAAACAGCTGCTTGTTGCTTGAAAATTATGGGAGCTAACGTTATTGGTACTGTATGCAGTCACAATACGGATAATATACCCGCAGCCGAAGATGAAAATGCAATGTCACAAATTAAATTGATTGCGGAGAAATTGAAAAATTATTGAACTGACTTTTCTAAATACACAAAAATAAAACGAACAGTAAAAAACCGAAAAAGATATCATAAATCAGACGTTTTAAAACATCTCTCTTAAAAATATCTATTTCGGTTTCACTAATTGCTATATTAAAAATCTAAAAATTTAAAATCAGCTCTGAATGGACTTAACAATATCTTCAGCCCACTTTACGATTCCCTGACGTTCTTCCATTTTAATATTCTTTATAAATTTAAAAGGAAGACCTCCGTTCACAAAATATGTTTCGCCTACCACTTTATTGCCAGCTTCTTCGATAGCATCTTTTACAATTTTTATACCAGCAGCGTCTTTTTTACCATCAACTACAAGAGCTACATTTTGAGTTCTATCTTTTGTAAGCTCGCGGCAGAAACGCACTACATTATCCGAAACATCATTTCCTAAAGAAAGAACAAGTATAACAAGGCGTTCACGGTCACATGAATATGCCGGTGGAATTGTATCCACAGGTTTTTCACATTTTTGTGATTCAGAAATTGCGTTTGCAAATGTAATTACTCTTCCCTTAGAGGTAGAATAGAGTACTCTCATTTTCATAATATATAAATCCTCCTAAAAATATTATTTGTGTCAACATTATACAATATGATACACTCACTCTTTAAAGCACATATCAAAAGATACAACAGTACTTATACATTATATCACATTATTTTAATTATTTAAATAGGAAAAATATATTTTATATATTTTTGTGAGATGTTACATATATAATCACGTGAAATAACAAAATTGCACAAATACATTTCATATACTTGCTTGACAATAAACTATTATTATGATATATTTATTCATGTAAATTACATTACTGCAATCTAAATTTTATTATTAATACGGAGAATTATTGCTATGCTTATTACCATAATCGGACGCGGTCATTCCGGCACACGTTCAATATCACACACCTTATCTGCAAGCAACGTTTTCATGGGAGAACCTTTAAATGGTTCAGGCGATTTGTTACCTCCCGAAAAAATGTATGAAGCCTGCCGTGTAATGGCTCATTATGTAGAATACAAGGGTGGACTTGAATGGGATTTCAGCAAACTTCACACTATGGAAATTGACCCTTTATTCAAACGTCTTATTGAGGAGTATCTTTCATCTGTACTTAACAGCCCGGCTGAAAACAAAGGCTGGAAAATACCCGAAACTACTCTTGTTTATCCTTGGATTGTCAGAATGTTCCCTGACATCAAATATATTCACTGGGTACGCGATCCGCGTGATTGTATCCTCGGCGGTCATCTCACTGATGATTTAAACGATTTCGGCATTCAGTATGATAAAACTGACGATATCCGCCGCAACCGCGCGATTAGCTGGAAGTATCAGCGTGAAATTGTAAAAGCTACTCCGGCACCTAAAAATCAAATATTTATCAGATTCGAGGATATGGTATTTAAACAGGACGAAACTCTCGCAAAACTCAGCGAGTATCTCGGAATTCCCATGGCTAAAATTGAAATGCGTCCCGATTCAGTCGGAAGATACAAAACTGATACCGGAGTACATATGTATGATTTCTTCAAAGAAGAAATGGATATCTGCGGCTACGACTATAACTGAAAAAAATAAAATTAAAGCTCCCTTTTTCATGAAGGGAGCTCGTTTTATTATAGATTTCAAAAAATTAGGTGGCAAAACCGGCAAATTGATTTTGATAAAGCTTATAATACTCGCCCTTAGCCTCTATAAGTTCATCATGGTTTCCGGTTTCTGCAACTGTACCGTTTTTAATTACCACAATTACATCTGCATCGCGTATAGTGGAAAGACGGTGCGCAATTATCAGACTTGTACGGTTTTTCATAAGCGCAACCATTGCCTGCTGAATGTGCATTTCCGTTCTTGTGTCAACGCTTGATGTTGCTTCGTCAAGAATAAGTATTTTGGGGTCTGCAAGTACTGCACGCGTTATCGAAAGAAGCTGACGCTGTCCCTGACTCAAATTTCCTCCTGATTCGGCAAGCTGAGTTTTATATCCTTCTGGCAGACGGTCTATAAATATATCTGCATTTGCGGTAGCTGCTGCGGCTTTTACTTCCGCTTCAGTTGCATTGAGGTTACCATATTTTATATTTGTTTCTATAGTGTCTGAGAAAAGCACAGTATCCTGAAGTACAATTCCAATAGCACTTCGCAAGTCTTTTTTCGGGATTTCGGTGATATTTTTTCCGTCAAGCAAAATTTCACCGCTGTCAATTTCATAAAATCTCGTCAAAAGATTAACTACCGTGGTTTTACCGGAACCTGTCGCTCCAACTATCGCTATTTTTTGTCCCTGTTTTACTTTAAGATTAAAATCTTTAAGCACAGGTTCACCTTCGTTATATGAGAAATATATATGATTGAACTCAATATTTCCCTTTACCTCATCTGCCGGCATTGCGTCTTTGCCTTCATCAATTTCATCTTCCGAATCAAGTATTGCAAATACACGCTCCGCACCGGCAATCGCGGTCAAAATCTGCGCATACTGGTTAGCTATTTGGTTTATAGGCTGTGCAAACTGACGTGAATACTGTAAAATAGACTGAATATTTCCGACTGAAATCGCTCCGTTGAAACACATATAACCGCCAAACGCCGCTACTATCAAATAATTGAGGTTATTGATTACATTCATACAGGGACCCATTATTCCGCCCCATACGTTTGCCTTTATACTGCATTTACGGAATTCATCGCTCGCCTTTGAAAATTCTGTACATGCCTTTTTTTCTTTTCCATATGCCATTACGGTTTTATAGCCTGATACCATTTCCTCAATCTGACCATTTAAGTTTCCGAGAATTCTCTGACGCTCGACAAAGTACTTTCTCATAAACTTAGATAAAAACAACGATACAAACAATGTAAGAGGAATTGTTATCATAGCAACAAGCGCCATCTGCCATTTGATGAAAATCATCATTGCAAGTGCGCCGACTAATGTAATCACACTTGAAAACAATGAGCTTATTGACGTTGAAATTGTATTTGACACGTTATCAACATCATTCGTCATTCGGCTCATAATATCTCCATGCTGATGCGTATCCGTATATCTTATAGGAAGATACGATATCTTCTTAAAAAGGTCATTTCTCATAGTATGAACTGTATTCTGTGATATCTGAGCAGAAATCAATCCCTGTATAAATGTCAGAAGTGCCGATAAAATATACACTCCACCCATCATCGCAAGTGTTTTCAAAAGGGAATTAAAATCTATGCTCAACTTACTGTCAGTAATTGTAATAGTGTCAATCGCTATACCCTGCAAGTACGGGCCAGCCAATGTAAGAAATGCTGCTGCTATCGTAATGAGTAAAAGCAATATTACAAGATATCTGTTTGCACCTATATACTTCAGCAGTTTTACTATTGTTTTTTTGGCATTTTTAGGTTTTTCTCTTACCATTTGCATACGTGGAGGGCCACCCATTGGTCCGCGCTGATTTGTATTTTGAGTCTGATTTTTATTTTGAGCACCATCAGGCATTTTCTTATCCATTTATAACACCCCCGTTTTCATTGGATTTCATCTGTGAGCTATAAATATCACGGTATGTTGCACTCGTTTTCATCAAATTTTCATGATTATCAAATGCGGTTATTGTGCCGTTCTCAATAACTGCTATTTTATCAGCGCTCATTATACTAGCAATACGTTGTGCGATAATAATAATAGTTGTTCCCTTAAGATTTTCACGAAGTGATTTCTGTAACTTTGCTTCTGTTCCCAAATCAAGCGCGGAGGTACTGTCATCAAAAATTATAATTTCAGGTTTACGTATAACTGCCCTCGCAATAGATACACGCTGTTTCTGGCCTCCAGAAAGTGACGTACCTTTTTCCGCGATTATTGTATTATATCCATCTGTAAAGGAACTTATAAACTCATCTGCCTGAGCGATTTCAGCAACTTTTTTTATTTCTTCATCAGTTGCGTCAGGTCTTCCCCAGCGAATATTATCCGCTACCGTACCCGAAAACAATTCACTTTTTTGAAGTACAAAACCGATTTTTTTACGCAGCTGTTCAATATCCCAATCACGTACATTAACACCATCTACAATTACTTCTCCGCTGTCAGCGTCATAGAATCGAGTAATTAAATTTACAAGTGAGCTTTTTCCCGAACCGGTTGAGCCTATAATCGCTATTGTTTCACCCTTATTTACCTTTAAATTTATATCTGACAATACGTTATTTCCATGAGTTCCCGGATAACGGAAATTAACTTTTTTAAATTCAACTGTTCCCTGTGATATTCCTGTATCATTTGTTCCGCTTATAATTACGGGATTTGCTTCAAGCACTGCCTTAACACGGTCCGCAGACGCTTTTCCACGTGAAATCTGCTGTGCCATCATGCTTACCATCATAATCGACATAAGCACGTTTGTAATATATGTAGTTGCCGCCATTACATCGCCTACATTCATTGCTTTTGCTTCAATTTGAAGGCCGCCTATATAAATTATAGCTAATGTAGACAAATTCATTACAATCATTAAAATAGGGCCAATTGATGCCATAAGTTTCAACACGCGCATGGAAGTATTTTTAAAATCCGTATTAGCTTCGCCGAATCTATTTATTTCATAGTCTTCTCGGGTATACGCTTTTATAACGCGCGCACCAGAAACATTTTCCTGAACGACAGAATTTACTTTATCAAGCTTTTTCTGTACCGCAGAAAACATCGGATTTGCTTTAAATAATATTACTCCGCATACAACAAGCATTACAGGAATTGAAAAAATCATTACATATCCAAAATTTACATTAAGCGAAAGACACATGATTAAACCGCCTATAAGCGATATAGGGGCACGCACGAACATTCTCAAAACCATAGCTACAAAATCCTGAAGGGTCGTGATATCATTGGTAAGTCTTGTAACAAGTGAACCTGTGGTAAATTTATCGGTTTGTTCTAGCGACAAATGCATAACTCTATCAAAAGCTTCTACTCTGACATCGTTTCCGAATCCTTGTGAAGCAACACTTGCAGTCCATGCGCACATTATACCCATAAAACCGCCGAATGCTACAAGTATCAGCATTTGTATTCCTGTAGATATGATAACTCCCATGTCATTGCCAAGTACACCATTATTAACAATTTTAGACATAAGTTTAGGCTGCATAAGGTCTATCATAACTTCCCCAACCATAAAGATAGGAGAGATTATAGTAAAAAGCAAATATGGTTTAAGGTATCTCGTTAATTTTACTTTTGACTTAGTCTTTTGGCTGCTCATTATTATCATCTCCGTCCGTTATATGGTCTCTTATTTTCATAAGGATTTTTAGTAAAGTTTGCGTTTCTTCTTCCGTTATACTTTCCATAATAATCCTTTCCTCGGTTTTTATGTGTTCAAATAGTCTACGATCCAATTCTCTTCCCGCATCTGTCAGAAAAACACGAGTAGCACGCAGATCGGATTCGTCAGGCTTACGTATTACTATTCCGTCATGTTCCATCTTTTGTAAAGTAACACTTACAGTCGGCGGTTTTAAGTGAGTAACTTTCACAAGTTCAAGCTGTGTTCTGCCGTCCTGCATTGATAAATGAAACAACAAGCTTCTGTAGCTTTTTTGAACAAGATTGCTATCAATACTTTCCGCTTTAATCCTGTTATGCATTATCTTAGATATATCATTGATAAGCATCATTGGGGTAATTTGAAAATCCCTCGGTGGTCTCGGAGGTTTTTCTTCTCTTTGCTCTAATGAGCATCTCATAATTGATTTTCTTGGTTCTTCTTTCATAATTTTTTCTCCGTACATTTAATTTTCAAAATATTTAGTTTACGAATAAATTATATTATATTTTTTCTCAAATGTCAATAGTTTATCTATAAATAAATTATTTTTTTTAAATAAAAAGCAGACGCTTGAAATCGCATCTGCATATAAAAATTATTAATTTATTTTTTATCTGTATCTTCATTAGGATCGACAGCAAATGAGGATGACCCAGTATTTGAAAAATCTATTTCATCATCAGGAGTAAACATATCATATTGACTGTTTGTAGCAAGACCGTCTTTATACATCATTTGCTCAAGTACATTTATATCGCTTGATATATCCATTTCCTCAGATTTATATAACTTATCAAGCTGATTTTCAAATCCGATTACGAGCATATCAAGAATTTTTTCTATATTTGTACGCGCACTGTAAATATTTTCACCTTCAACTCCGAGTTTTTCAATTTGGCTGTATGAATCGAGTAATTTAAGAGTTGTAGGAAGATAGTAGTTCATAAAAGAGCGAATTTGAGATAATTTTTCAGGTTTTTGGTCTACGTGTTCAAATATGCTTCGAGTTACTTCCTCAATTCTTCTGATTTTTCTTGAAACCTCATCATCTGCGATAGCGTCATCTGCTGCACGAATTTTTTTAAGCAATATATGAAATTCGTCATTATCATCATCCGTTTCATTATTATCTGACTCAGAAGATGAATCCTGTGCTTTATTATCTCTATCAAATTTTTTAGCCTGCTTTGAATTAAACAAAGTAGTATCATAATCGTCATTTACAATATTTTCAATATCCGGAATTTCATCAAGAGAATCCATTGACATGACAAGCGTGCGTGATTTCATATCAATAAAAGCATCTTCACCGAACATACCATTGTCAATCATCTCCTGAAGATCCTTGCAGGCTTTTTTCTCACTTATATTCATTATAGACGCAATTTTTGATATTGATATTACGGAACGGTCTCCGACAACGGTAATATAACGCTGTTGAATAGAATCACGTTTTTTGAGAAACCAACGCATTACAAGCGAAACTAAACCTCCGCCGGCAATAAACGCACCTTGGAAAAAATCATACAAAAGTCCGCCTGAATAACCATAACTGAGCATTGAACTGACAGCATCAAATCCTATAATAGAACCTAACGCAATAAGACAAATACCAAGTATAAGAAGCCATGTCCGAGATTTTATAGCTCTTTTTTTAGATTTTTTTCCTGATTTTTTATCGTTTTTGGTATCTTTATTCTGTGTAAAATTATCTGATGCTGTTTGATAGTTTTGCTGATTTATATTTTTTGAAGAAGTATATTGATATCCGGAAGATGTATTTGTGTTATATGCCTGACCGCTGTATTGATTACCGGCATTATTTTGCTGAGTGTTCGGATTTGAATACTGCTGATTTTGACTTGCTTGATTTTTCCAATCCCACTCTTTTGACCGGTTTTCGTAATACTGGTGGTAATTCTGGTATTTCTGACTGTATATATTCTTATTATTCTGATTAATATTTTTTTTGTTATTTGAAGAAGGTGAGGAGAAAATCTTCAAAAACGTAAGTATGAGTCCAAGCGGCCAAAAAAATATATATGCAAAAATTATTAATCCCCAAGGAACGTTAAATCCGCCGTTATTTTTACTCATTTAAAAATTCACTTCTCCGTGTTATTATAAAATTTTATTTGCTTTCGGCATAATGAATAAACATAAGCCGCCGAAAGTATTATGTAACGGCGGCATAAAATAAATTCACTAATGCTTATTATACAATATTCGTACTTAAATTATTTTTTATTTTTCAAGCGATTTAAGATATTCAAAGCATCTTGTAACTTCTTCAATACCTGTAGGTTCAAGTCCTTCGCTTTCAACTACCATACGGAAACCGAGCTCAATTGCTCTTTCACGTACTGCCGCAACTGGAGCCTCGCCTAATCCAAGAGAGAATCCCTGTCCGCCTTTCATACCGTCTTTCAGATGAATACAATTTATTCTATCTTTTAATCTTGTAATCATCTCCACAGGGTCACGTCCTGCATTGAAAGCCCAGAAAGTATCGATTTCAAACATCATATTTGTTCTTTTTTCGAGTTCAGCATGAATTTCATAGCCTTCCTCAGTGGGGTAAAATTCATGTGAGTGATTGTGATACTGGAATGTGATTCCTTCTGCGCGGAGCTTAGGCTCAAACTCATTATACATTGCTATGTAGTCATCGAGCTTCTGTCTTGTTCCGAGGTCTGCACCGGGAACAATTATGTTTTTATTGCCTATAGTCTTGTGATATCTTACGGTTTCTTCAAAATTTTCAGCAACTTCCTGCCAACCGGTATGAGTACCACTTACTTCAAGATTATATTTATCAAGCATTTTGCGTACATCTTCAGCACTATGACCAAAAAATCCCGCAAATTCAACATACTTATAACCGATTTCACTTACCGCTTTCAAAGCACCTTCAAGGTTATCACCGGTAATATCTCTTAAGCTGTATAACTGAATACTGTAATCCATGGTTAAACCTCCGAAAATAAATTAAGTAAATTAAAAACATTTATATACTTCATTAATTTTATGTCATGTATAATTATATATAATTTTTTTTTATTTTTCAATAGCATATCAAAAATTTTTATATGAATTCAAAAATATTTTATAGATTTAATAAATAACATAAAAATCTAAAATTTTTCGCAAAATAATTTTTCTCTACCTTTTTTGCCGTTTTCGCATAAAATATTGGCTGAATTCAGAATTTTTATAGATTTCTGAGCATTAGAATAATTCATTCCCGCATTTAATGCGTACTGCTTAATTGTGAAGCTTCTTCCCAATAAGTCAGGCGGGATAAATTCCCTGCATTCTGAGATTGAAGGTATATAAATTAACTCCAAAATTTCAGACGGGATGAGTTCATATTTATGCGCGCCTTTCTTTTTATCCCTGCTCCATCCGTCAAGCCTTCTGTACTCGTCAGCATTCAAAAGTACCGCGCAGAAATGTAGATTAGGATTGTTTATATATTTTAAAATATAGATAAGTTCAGGCAAAATAGAGTAAATTGAGCCATGCTTAGGTGACATTCTTTTTAAAGAAATTTCGCCGGTATTAGTATCAATCCAGCAAATATTCCGATTTTTCACAATCGGATATACTATTGTCACATGATTTTCGCTTAAAAAAGTATCAAGCTTTCTTTTCATGTTACCGAAATTTCCCGTCTGAATTTCAAATATTCCATTTTCATTAATTATATCAGCAACATATCCTAAATATTTAATCTCATGAAAACCCTTATTCGGTTCAAGATAATTTTTTAAAGTTAAATGAAGAAATTTTTCCTTATACGTACCTATATTATATCTTTGATGTTCACATATATTTAATTGTGCTATAATATCGCAAAATCGTTCAGTATCAACCTTTAATTTTAAAATTCCGTTGTTCAAATCACTTTTTTTAACATCAGACAAAAAAATTGTATTAGCCATTTTAATAAAATATTATTTTTTGCAAATGTATAGATTAATATCTCGTTTTAAGCCACTCTAATAAATTATCTATATCTTCACTTGAAAGTTTACGGTCTTTATAAAGACAATTCATCATATTTACAAATGAACCATTATGATATTTATTTATAAAATTCTCGGTAATTATACGTATATACTCATCTTTATCAGCTTCGGGATAATACAGACGCTCTTTGCCTAATTTTTCCGAACGAATATATCCTCTTTCTTCTAATCTTACCAAAAATGATATTAAAGTAGGCGCTTTCCACCCTTTTTCATTGCCTATCTTTTTCATAAGTATCGATGTTGTTACCGGAGGAGTCAGTTCCCATATAGCCTGCATAACTTCAAATTCGGTATCCGGAAGTCTTTTTGAATATTCCATATTAATATTATACTCCCCTTCATTTACAATTTATATAATTATACAATTGACTAATATAATTGTCAATACTAACATCTATATATTTTTTCAATTGTATTTATATTCATGCACTTATTTATCATTTAAGTAATATTTTATTAATTTTTAATATTGACATATTATTTGTTTTAATGTATAATTATATATACCATAATAATTATTGTATTGTAGAAAATTACTCATCAGCTAAAATAATCATCAAAACTAAATATCTTAGTAAAGTGTTTTTTGATCAAAAAAACCACTAAATATTTATTTGAGTAAAGTAATTTTTTTGCTTTTAGGAGAAATCTATGGAAAATATAAATTTAAACAGTATAAAAAGAGAAAGTATTAAGGCAATATACAATTCAATAGCTTCTGAAGAAAAAATCAGTCGGGCAGATATATCAGCCCAAACCGGTCTTAGTCTTATGACTGTCGGAAAAGTAGTAGATGCACTTCTAAATTTGAATATTATCAGGCAATTTAAAGAAATAAAATCCGCTGCCGGCAGAAAAGCGGGGCTTATCAGCACAAATACAGATAATTTTTGTGTAATTCTAGATTTGACTTCTCATAACTTTACAATGATTATTATTAACGTTAAATTGCAGTTCGTTGATAAGTTAAATTATACATACAATAATGATTTCTATTTTGAAGAAAATTTGTATATTTTCTTAAAAAATGCCGACCTATACTTATCACGTAATATGGATATGGAAAATTGTATCGGAATTGGAGTTTCAGTTCCCGGTCCGTATGAGCCATCAAAAGATATTGTTATTAATTCTCGTATTCCAGAACTTGAAACGATTCAGATTAAGTCTATAATTTCAAGTGTATTGCATCATGACTCAATTTTCATAGAATCAAGCGTAAATGTTGCCGCAATCTCAAACATAAGAAAAATACCTGATTATAAGGAAAAAGTAATCTGTTACTGGTTCGTCGGAGATTATATAAGCGGTGCGGTTGTGGTAAATGGAGAAATAATTCACGGTTTCCATAATTTCGCCGGAAATTTTGGTCAGACAATAGTCTCGAGAGGAAAAACACTTGAAAATGCAATGAAAGAACTGAGTGATATTGAAGATGCTTCATACGAGCTTTCAAAGGCTCTGCATAATGTAATAAAAATAATTGACCCTCACGTTATTATTTTGGAATGTGAAATTTTCAATAAGTCTGAAGTATTCATTGAACACGTGCAAAAATTTTTGCTTGAACGTTTTAAATTCAAAAACGACCAAATTCCTGAAATTATTTCCGGAAAATGCAGCTGCCGTCATTCCCACCGCGGTCTTGCTCTAAAACTGCGCGAACAATGGCTTGACAAAGTTATTTCGTGTCAAATTTAAATTAACCGAATAACCTCGAATTATCTGATTTTTCAAAAAAATTTATAAAAAACTATTGACAAAATTTTTGTTATGTAATATAATCTCTTACAATGAGTGATTTAAATAAACTAAAGGCTATGACCGTGAGTAAGTATTCACTTTACCGAATTATCATAAAAAATCCTATTTTTCGGATAAATAATGTGACTGCTTAACGTAAAAATATATTTTTCAACAGAGAATTGCCGGTTGGTGAGAGGCGTATGATAAATTTTTTTACGGATACATCATGAGAGCTGCGCACCAAAAAACTTATAGGACGTTAAGTAGGCTGCGCCGGATTTGCAACCGTTATTTAGCACGGTGTATTTTGGATTTTATTCAATGTACACGCTGAGACTGTTCTTTTAACAGTGAATTTTGAGGTGGTACCACGGTTTATACCCGTCCTCTTGCTTTTGTGAAGCGAGGACGGTTTTTTTATTTTTATATTTTGAAATTTTTTATAGTGAAAGGATATTTTTTGTTATGTTTTGGGAAATCGCAATGATTGTAATTTTCTTTACAGTCACAATTGCAATAGGCATTTACTGCCGGCGCAAAACCGCAAGTGTAGGTGATTTCGTACTCGGCGGACGTGCTGTCGGTCCGTGGCTCACCGCATTCGCTTACGGAACTTCATACTTCTCTGCGGTCGTATTTGTTGGATACGCGGGTCAGTTCGGCTGGTCATTCGGATTAAGCGCCGCATGGATTGGTATAGGAAATGCCCTTATCGGTTCACTGCTCGCATGGGTAATTCTCGGCAGGCGTACACGAATTATGTCAATGCATCTCGGCTCATCTACTATGCCCGATTTTTTTGAAAAACGCTATGACAGTAAAAATTTAAAAATTGCCGCTTCAATAATCACATTCATTTTCTTAATTCCATATTCCGCGTCTGTTTATAAAGGATTGTCCGGATTATTTGCAATGGCTTTCGGCATTGATTTTACTTATTGTATTATAGGCATGGCTATTATAACAGCAGTATATGTAGTAATCGGCGGATACATGGCAACCGCGATAAACGATTTTATTCAGGGACTCATTATGCTTGTAGGAATTGTACTGATTGTTTTAGCAGTTCTGAACGGCAAAGGCGGTTTTACACAGGCGCTCGAATTCCTCTCCGCAATTCCGAGTGAATCAGCTCCGAATTTACAGGGAGCATTCGTATCAATGTTTGGTCCAGAACCGCTGAACCTTTTATCAGTTTTTGTGCTTACCAGTCTTGGAACCTGGGGACTTCCTCAGATGGTTCACAAATTTTACGCTATTAAAAACGAACAGGCTATTAAAACTGGTACGGTTATCTCCACTTTATTTGCCCTGATTATTGCCGGCGGTTCGTATTTTATGGGCGGTTTTGGCAGAATTTATTATACCCCTTCCGAAGACGGAAAAGTTGTTTTTGATGAAATTGTACCTGCAATGCTCTCCCATTCCCTCCCCGATATTCTTATCGGTGTCGTATTGATTTTAGTTCTTTCCGCTTCAATGTCAACCTTATCATCTCTTGTTATCACTTCAAGCAGTACTTTTATACTTGACTTTGTGGGAAGTTTTATGAAGAAAAAAGAATCTGAAAACAGTACATCGAAAAAAGTTCTGCTTATGCGTATTATGTGCGCGGTGTTTGTACTGCTTTCCGTTATATTAGCATTAAATCCAACATCGCTTATTACTTCTCTGATGTCGCTTTCATGGGGCGTACTTGCAGGCGCTTTTCTCGGTCCGTTTGTTTACGGTTTGTTCTGGAAAAGATCTTCTAAAGCGGGTGTCGCTGTCACTATGCTGTGCGGCATCGCAATTCCAGTTATAAACGTATTCATTCCTTTTGTTTCACCGCTTGCCGCAGGTGCAATATCTATTGTAGCTTCACTTATAATTATGCCAATTATAAGCCTTATAACGCCTAAAATGGACAAAAAATATGTTGAAAATGCATTCAGCTGCTACAACATAAAAACAAATATACCGCTTTCTGAAGCTTTACCTGATGATGTTGACGAAATAGAAAAAATTTAAATTCCATCAAAAAAGCTCCCCTGATGCAATTCAAAAACGCACCAAGGGAGCTTTTAACATATTAATTTTTTCAATCTTTCACATTATATATATTCTCGTTAAATTGATTAAATACATGTATCAAATATATAATAGACACTATTCCGATTAAAGAAGATATAATCCAAATTTCAGCGAAATTAACTACTGTAAATACATAAACGATACCTACCGCAGCATTCAGCAAAATTAAACCTAAGCCTATATTTAATTTTGTAGTAAGATATTTAATAGTTTCTCGGTTATATGAACTAACGCGAACTCCTGCCCCAACACCTAAAATTTGGTCGGTATGCTTTGCCGCAAGAGATGCAAGAATTGAAAATACTATACCAAATGAAATTAAATAAAGAATGCTTTCAGCAGTGGATATAATTTTTATTATATTATAAAAGTCATCTGCTTCTGATACCCAATTTATTTCTGACATACTGTAATTCATATTGAATACAAGTGAAATAACAAAATTTATTAACGATACAATACCATACACTGAAGATACAAAAACAGATATAATAAATTTATTAGTGTATTTTCTCATACATACTACTGCTGATATCAAAAATGATGCCGTAATTACATCCGATATTATATTTATTCCATCAACATATAAATCAAATGAAGCTATTGCCGCTATAATCATCAATGCCATTGCGGCTTTCATGTTACGTTTTATAAATAATTTTTCATTAGGAACGATATTTTCATTATATTCACGTTCGAAATTGTCTATGTAAACTTTATCTTTACGAATTCCTGATATATATATTGAAGATTTTGCAAGCCATATTATACCATATATTCCACTTATAATCAATGCAACTACGAGAAATGCGGGTTTATATCTTGTAATGTCAATATCTATTGCGCTTACACTTCCAAGATTATCATGCAATGATAACGAAGTAAGCTCAGGCAAAACAGCACATACCGCACGAATTATAAAAAAGATAAAACAGCCTGATTTTACTTTGTCCGAATTTTTAAATACTCCCGTACCATTATATCTGGTTCCTGAATAAACAAAACCGTCAATTAAAAATCCAAAAGCAGGTATAAGATACATCAGCTCAATTACTCCAAATGAAAACGTCAATACAAGAGTAAATGTATCATCAGTTACCGGCAGAAGTAAAATTGCCGCAAATTTCGCAATTCCGACAAGAGACAGTTTCCAAAAACGAGTTTTAGCTTCTTCAAGCTTGTCTATCAAAAAAGAAGCTTTAGAAAGTCCCCAGTAAATCAAGAGATACCCTATAAAATCAGGCAAAATATCAACAATATTTATATTAGGATTAAACAAGAATACAAAAGCCGCTATTAAATATCCGAAACCCATTTAAATACCTCCCGAATTTAATATTTCGAACATAAGATTAATGCTTTTTTTTCTTTTTATTTTTGCTGTGATTATATTTATAAGCCCTTGTTTTTTTAGAATCATCACTATCATCGTCAATTTTATTCTTATTTTTGCGTGTCACCGTTTCAAATTTATCGAGCTTTTGATTAATGCTATTCAAGAAAGGAATATTTACAGCAGGTGATTCCATATCCTCATCACCCTCGGCACATATCCACATATAACATGAAAAAATTAATGCCGCATTTATAATTATCCATATAATTCCTATTAGCATTACTGGAAAACTGAAATATTTAGTTGCTTCAGAGACTGCCGGAATATCAAGCGAGAATATTATAACAAGCGCATAGTAAAAAAATGTAACTACTATACTCGTAACCGAACGGTCACGGATTTTTGAAACTCCAGTTTCAATTGCAATTTTGCGTATCGCAACAAAAAGCAAAAAGTGAAACGCAAGCACAACCCCGATTTTTATATACCCTGTTATATTATCAAATACAACAAGAAAATCAGGAAAAAGTTCAAAAATACTAATGGTAAATGACATTAGTTCCATAAATCCGACAGCAGCAAGCCCATACGCTCCATATAAGGAATATTTGAAGTGTTTACCATATGGTGCGAGTTTAGTGAGCGCATAAACAATCAGCAATGCGCTCGCTAAATCCGTAAAAACATATAACCTGGTCATCGTAAAGACAAAGCTTATGAGATAACCAATAAATAAAATTCCAAATCCCATTATAAAAACCGTTTACTGCTCATCGTCATCGCCTGCTTCACCAGCTCCGCAGCACTTTTTATACTTTTTGCCGCTTCCGCAGGGACAGGGGTCATTTCTGCCGACTTTTTTATCTGCTTTTATAGGACGAATTGCATTTGCAGGGGCTGACGGTCTGTTTGTCTGAACACGCATAGGAGCTCCTCCGCCGCCGGCAAATCCCTCATTTACAGGTTTTGCAACTTCTACTCGGTGCATAACCTGAGGTCTGGGCATTGCGGAAAGCAGCATTCTTACAGTATCGTCGCGAATCTGGAGTACCATATCGTCAAACAAATCAGCACCCTGAATACGGTATTCATTTATAGGATTACGCTGAGCGTACGCCTGAAGTCCGATACTTTCCATGAGGTCGTCCATAGACTCAAGATGTGCCATCCATTTTTCATCAACATTTCTAAGCAGCACAATTCTTTCAAGTTCTCTCGCCTGTTCTTCGCCAAACAAAATTTCTTTATCGGCATAAAGTTTATTTGCACGTGTCAACAACAAGTCACGAACATCATCTTTACCGATTTTTTCTAATTCCTCGGGAGTATATCTGAAATCATTATCTCCGCAAAGCAAACCGCGGTATTTTTCTCTCAGACCCTCGAAATCCCAATCTTCTTTATTTTCCGCTGCAAGGAAATTATTAACTGCGTCATTTATAGTATCTTCAATCATTGACTGCATTTTTTCTTTAAGGCTTCCGCCTTCAAGCACTTCCTGACGCTGCTTGTATATGATTGTGCGCTGCTGATTCATTACATCGTCATACGCAAGGACATTCTTACGTCTGTTGAAGTTCTGGTCTTCAAGACGCTTCTGTGCCGATTCTATTGAGTTTGAAAGAATGCGCGCGTCAATAGGTTCATCTTCCTGAAGTCCGAGTCGGTCTACCATACCCATTATTCGTTCGCTTCCGAATAATCTCATAAGGTCATCTTCCAAAGATAAGAAAAATCTTGATTCACCCGGGTCTCCCTGACGTCCTGAACGTCCTCTGAGCTGATTGTCTATACGACGGCTTTCATGACGCTCTGTACCTATAATAAATAAACCGCCTGCTTCACGTACCTTATCAGCTTCCGGAGCTATTTGTTCTTTATATTTATTATATAAATTCTTAAATACCTCACGTGCCGCGAAAACTTCTTCACTCACAGATTGTGATGAACCGGTCGCAAGCATTACGATATCTTCCTCGTATCCGGCTTTTCTCATTTCCTGTTTTGCCAGAAATTCCGCGTTTCCTCCGAGCATAATATCCGTACCGCGTCCTGCCATATTGGTAGAAATCGTAACAGCTCCGTATTTACCCGCCTGAGCGACTATTTCCGCTTCTTTTTCATGGTACTTAGCATTTAATACTGTATGCTTTATTCCGTTCATTTTAAGCTTCTTTGAAAGCTCCTCGGACTTTTCAATTGATACAGTACCTACAAGTACAGGCTGACCTTTTTCATGGCACTTTTTAATCTGCTCTATGATAGCACGATCCTTACCGTTTTTAGTTTTATATACAACGTCCGGATGGTCTATACGAATCATCGGCTTATTGGTCGGCACTTCAACAACGTCAAGATTATAAATCTCGCGGAATTCATTTTCCTCAGAAAGCGCAGTACCAGTCATACCCGAAAGTTTTTTATACATTCTGAAATAATTCTGGAATGTTATAGTTGCGATTGTTTTGTTTTCTTTTTGAATATCTACACGTTCTTTTGCCTCAATAGCCTGATGCAAACCATCAGAATAGCGGCGTCCGGGCATAATTCTTCCCGTGAACGAGTCTACGATATATACTTGATTATCCTTTACCACGTAATCAATATCAAGCTGCATAATTCCATGAGCTCGCAAAGCCTGATATATGTGATGTGAAATTTCAGCATTTTCGGGGTCGGATAAATTTTCAAGTGCGAAAAAGCTCTCGGCTTTTTTTATTCCACTCGCAGTAAGTGTAGTACTCCTTGCTTTTTCATCGACTATATAGTCCGCATCAATATCATCGTTCAGTTCTTTGTTATCAAGCTCTTTTATAACATATTTCCGCAAAGTACGAACGAATTTATCCGCTTTATCGTACAGTTCGTTTGATTCTTCACCTTCACCGGAAATTATAAGAGGTGTACGAGCTTCGTCAATTAAAATCGAGTCCACCTCGTCAACTATCGCAAAATTATGACCACGCTGTGACATAGCTTCTTTATAAATAACCATGTTGTCACGCAGGTAGTCAAATCCAAATTCGTTGTTTGTTCCGTAAGTTATATCACTGCGGTAAGCCGCCTGTTTTTCTTTACGTGTCTGACCATGAACTACGAGTCCGGTTGTAAGCCCAAGAAATTCATGAATACGTCCCATTTCCTCGCAGTTTGTACGGGCAAGGTAATCGTTTACGGTAACTATATGGACGCCTTTTCCCTCAAGGGCGTTCAAGTATGCAGGAAGCACCGCTACAAGTGTTTTACCTTCACCTGTTTTCATTTCGGTTATGCGTCCCTGATGCAGTAAAATACCGCATATAATCTGAACGCGGAATGGGCGTTTGCCGAGAACACGGTCTGCCGCTTCCCTTACAAGCGCGTATGCTTCAGGAAGAATATCGTCAAGAGTTTCAACTCCCTTTAATCTTTCCTTAAATTTATCTGTACACGCTCTCATTTCTTCATCGCTCATTTCAGCGTATTTAGGTGCAAGCGCCTCAATTTCGTCTACTGTCTTGATTATTTTTTTTATTTCCCGCTCTGAATAAGTTCCGAACAGCTTTGTAATTAAGCTCATTGATTACTCTTATCATCTACCTGACGTATTTGGAAGCTTAAAAATATAACCAAATCCGGCAAATAGATACACCTTTCGTAATTTTATATTTAACCGTTTTATTATACAATATTCAGTGTGAATTTACCACCCGAAAATGTAAATATTTTTTATATTATTATAATAAATTATTAAACTGTAATGTGTATTTGACAAAAAATGAATCGAATTTTATTTAATAATGATTTTATAATTTATAAATATGCGTTGAATTTTATTTAATATAGAGTTATAATAATCAGTATTAAAAAATTATAGGAGTATTACATAATGTCAAAAATAAATATTGTGCTTCATGAACCCGAAATACCTCAGAATACCGGTAATATAGCTAGAACCTGCGCTGCAACAGGAGCTTCTCTTCATTTAATTGAACCGCTCGGCTTTGAAATAGATGATCGAAAGCTAAAGCGTGCCGGACTTGACTATTGGCACAATCTTGATATAACTTATTATAAAAATCTTGATGATTTTTTTGAAAAGAACCCAAATGCCGATTTTTACTGCTATACCACAAAAGCACCGAGAAAGTATACAGAAATATCATACCCCGAAAGCGTATTTTTATTTTTCGGAAAAGAAACCGCCGGATTGCCTGAATCATTTCTTGAAAAAAATCTGGAACGTTGCGTAAGACTTCCTATGAGAGAGGGACTCCGCAGCTTAAACTTATCAAACAGTGTCGCTATTGCGGTTTATGAAGTATTGCGTCAGCGAGATTTTGATGGTCTGCTTGAATACGGCAAATTTGGCGGTGCAGTTCAAATATAGATAAAAATATCACATTAAAGGCGCAAATGCGACTATAACGGCACGTATCATTTTTTTGAACCAATTAATTTTAGATAAATATTCCATTGTAATCAATTCGCATTTTTCAAGCGTCTTTAAATAATCATTTTTCATATCCTGAATACAGTTTGTATTATACATCCATACGCCGCATTCAAAATGAAGGAATAAACTGCGGTAATCAAGATTTACGCTTCCTACCGTAGCATATTTGTCATCGCAGACAAATGTTTTCGCGTGGTCAAATCCAGGAGTGTACTCATATATTTTCACTCCGCTTTTTACTAATACTTCATAACATGACTGGGTAGCGGCATGAACAAACAGCTTGTCTGGTATATGAGGTGTAGTAATCCTTACATCTACCCCGCTTTTTGCCGCTGTACAAAGCGCGTTTGTCATCTCATAGTCAATTATCAGATACGGAGTATTTATATATACATATTTTTTTGCACGCGATATCATGTTTATATATATAGTTTCACCAACAGCTTCATTATCAAGCGGATTATCAGCATATGGCTGAACAAATCCTACTCTTGACGCTGCATCGCTGTCATTTTGAGCGGAAACTTCAAGTTCCGAAGGTCTGTAATGGTCATATGTGGTTTCCGGTGTATCTGAAGGATTCAAATAATCCCACATCGTAAGAAACATAACCGTAAAGCTCCATGCTGCCTCACCTTTCAACATAACCGCCGTGTCTTTCCAGTGCCCATGTTTTACAATGGCGTTTATGTATTCATCAGCAAGATTTATTCCTCCAGTAAATGCTACTGCCCCGTCAATTACAGCAATTTTACGGTGGTCACGGTTATTTTGATGTGCGGAAAGCACTGGAACAAACGGATTAAATACTTGACATTTGATTCCAAGAGATTGAAGCTTATTTTTATAATTATATGGCAGAAGCATAATAGTACCCATATCATCATAAATTACACGAACATCTACACCTTCTCTTACTTTTTTCGCCAAAATATCAAGAATTGAATCCCACATTACTCCTGATTCGATTATAAAATACTCAAGAAAAATATATCTTTTTGCCTTTTTCAGTTCCTCTTTAAACGGTTCAAACATATAATCTCCCAAAGGAAAATATTGTACAGAGGTATTTTTATATGGAGGACAAAATGCGGAGTGTGTAATGTAGTTCGATTGGGCAAGAGCGTCAAGATCTTCTGATTTATTTAATTCCTCTAAATTTGAAGTATCTTTTTCTAAAACAGACTTCATTAAATTAGAAATCTGAGACATTTTTCGCTTAGTGCGATTGCTTAATCTGTTTCCACCGAAAATAAAATATATGGTGACACCGAAAATTGGTAAAAATAATATAGGTATCATCCATGCAATTTTATAGCTTGGGTTCTCATGCTTATTAATAAGTGAAATTATAAGTACAAGTCCAATAATATTACTTGCCGCATAAAAATATACAAAATACTCGTTAAATTTTATTACCATCATAAATATTAAAAGAATTTGAACGAGTATCATCAATGCGACTATTACAACTCTATGAACCATAAATTTCAACATTCGCTTAATTAAGCCTAATAGTCTCCAGCGTTTTTTTATTTGTTTATAAGAGTTATCCTTTTTCATGCTTTTTTAACCTCCTTTTTGCATACGTATATATTATGGATAAGCCAATCGAAAAAGTATACACAAATAAAAATTTTATTACAAATTGATCGAGAATTCCCATATATTTTATTGGATTCATTATTCTATCAATTATGCCTATAAATAGACAATGAATCAAGTATATATAAAATGTTGAGTCATTAAGCAAACTAAAAAATTTTCCATAAATAAAACGCCAAAAGACTTTTTCAATTATTGCCGATATTACAAATATCGCGGGAATTGCAAAAAAACAATATATAATCTGAATATTTTCAGCATAATTCAAATATGTGCTATTAATCCGGCATAAGTAATTCGGGACTGAATATAAAACTGCTGACACAATTCCTATAAAAATCAAAATATATCGGTGTTTCAACGCGAAATAT
>CALWTV010000210.1 GCA_944384555.1 uncultured Clostridia bacterium
TTGAAATGTTTGAAGAAGAGAAAAAGACAGTTGAAAATAAAGATATATTCTCAAAAATCAAAGAGACAACCGAAAAAGCTCGCAAAGCAATAAAAGAAAATGACAAAAAAAGTGCGGCAGAGATATGCAATGAGATATTTTTAGACACAATTGACACAATTGATTTAAAGAATTTGTCAAATGATGAGCTTCATATACTTTCAGACTTTTATCATGCAAAAATTCGCTCCATAGATTGTATAGAAAATAGAGATACAGTCAATCAGTATGAAAAGAAAGCAGTAGAAATTGCAGAATTATCAGGTGATGATGAATTTATAAGCAGTAGTTACTCCAGCTATGCTGCACATCTTTCAAATACGGGACGCAATGAAGAGGCTTCAAAGTATTACGGGCTATCACTCGAAAGAGCAGAAAAAACGGGTAAAGCCTCTATTATCGCTAATTGTTCATATTGGTGTGGAATAGACGCCTTCAATAACGATGATTTTGAAAATGCGAAAAAATATTTTTTAAAAATATTGGAGATGAAAGAAACATTGTTTGCTGATAAAAACAATGAATGCTCCAATAAAACATCGTATGTATTAGCATACAGCGCATATACAGCAATAAAAAACTCAGGGGCTTATGTGAATAAATTAAAGAGCTTTGCTTCAGGTGCTTATGAAATCGAAAGAAAACCAGAGGGATATTCGCTTTTAAAAGGCCAAGGTTTTTTTAGAAATGATACTATGAAAAGTTGTTTATTAGATATAATTTATGAAATTGCAAAAATATCTCCGTTTCTTTCCGACAAAATAAAAGAAGGGTACACTTTTGAGCAAAATACATTTTCATATTCATATTATCCTGTACAATCACGCTTTGAAGTTGTCTCAATGAGTGAAACATATGAAACTCCTGCCGGAAAATTTGAAAATTGCCTGCATACGCGGTATACGAGCAATATCTCTAAAGATGATACAAATTCAACTAATAAAAATACAAATGGTATAGCAGATATCTGGTATGCGCCGAATATAGGAGTTGCAGGATATACATTTTCACCGATTGAAGGCGAAAAAATATTCCTTAAGCTGTCGGAATATCATGTGGAACCAAATAAAGCTGACTCATTGCCCGAGCGTTATCTCCCACTTTCTATAGGCAACAAATGGTCATACAAACTGTTTGACGAAAACGATTCTGATTATTCAAATGAATGTGAATACGAAAAACTCTATGAGGTTGTAGCTATACGTGAATTTGACAATGCCGCAGTTATTGCTTACTCTTCATGGAGCTGTGCAAAGGAATAATAATATAAAATTGCAAAAAATCATTATACATTCTAATTGTTTGGTTGTACGATATCTAAATAATTCATGTATAAAAAAGAAACTAAATATTATTTTGTATTGAAATAATCCCCCAAAACTGATATTATTAAAACACACATCATATCAGCCACGGGGGTTTTTTATGCGCACAAAACACTATATAATTACATTTTTTATATTTCTCACAATTTTAATGGTGTATGCTCCTGCCGCAAAGATACTTGAGTTTTACGGTATTACGGAACCAGTTAATCTAGGAAATACCGTTCTGCCGGAACATACATACAGCGATTTCCCTGGAGCGGAAATTTTAAATAAGGCAGAACAATTAAAGGCGGATATAAACAATATCTATTTGAACTATATGCCGCTTTATTCATCAATAATTTATTCATCTTCGGAAATTTCTGATTCTTTGAATGCACCGATTTATAAATTATACGAAAAATCGCGTACCCCAAATCCCGTTTCCGATAAAACTGATACTGCGGTACTTGAAAATACCGAAAATGAAAATAATGCTGAAGTTTCCAGCGAAAGCGAAACATCTGAAAATTCAAATGAAATCTCAGTTTCAAGCCGTTTTCTGCGTCAATCTGACACTCACAGATATTATTTAATTGAAGCTACTTTGGAAAATGGTGAGAAAGTATCATTTCTCGATACCGCTTTGGTTGCCGATGATAAAGTTTTAAGAAACAAGCTCAAATCCCAGCTAAAGCAAATAAACCGAATAGCTACCGCAAACGATGACGTGAATTTTTACTTTTTCATGGAAAGCAGATTTCAGGATATGGAAATTTTTGAAACTTGCGTTCCCGATGAAAAATCTACACATAGTTATTTTGAGGAATTTTTAAACGGACTTGACGAGCGCGTCAAATACGAGTATATAGATATTAACTCAATAGAGGATCGCATAGAAAAAATATTTTTAACCGACCATCACTGGACAGCCTATGGCTCATATGATGGATATTGCCAAATAATCAACATGATGCGTGAAGATTCTCCTGAAATAATTGAGCCTCGCCCTATCGGAATTCCGGTAAATTTTGAAAACAGCCGGTTTTACGGAAGTTATTCGAGAGGTGCTTCATACTCAAAGTGTTATGATGAATTTATAGCATATGATTATCAACTTCCTGAATACAGAAGCTTTCCGGAATATAAATTTGATACATACCGCAAACTCTTTGAAAAAGAATCATACAATTCTCCATCATATGATTTATACAGTATGTTCTATCCTCAAGTTCACCGTTATAAATATCCGGAAAACAACACGGGACGTAATCTGCTTATAATCGGCGACTCGTTCGCGCAGGGATTTTCATCACTTATTGCGTCAAGTTTTGATACTACATACATTTATTACTGCAATACTTACCCCGGTATCGACTACAATAAAGTTATTGAAAGCTACGATATAACTGACGTATTGTTTATGCAATTTTCAGACCGCATTATGTTTGATACATATCGTGATGACAATTTGGCCCTAATAAAAACAAACCCGCCAAAATCAGATTCAGGAGAGGATAATTAACATGGTATTTTCAAGCCTTACTTTTATATGTCTTTTCTTTCCACTGTTTTTTATACTGTACTATCTTTTTAAATCAAGAGCTGCAAAAAATTCAATACTCCTTATATTTTCTCTGATATTTTACGCATGGGGCGAGGTTGCATATATTTGGCTTTTGCTCTTTTCGATTTTTATCAACTGGCTGCTTGCAATATTTATAGACCGTGCCAAAAGAAATTCACGTCCTCTTTCCGCAAAGCTGATTACCGCTGTCTGTGTAATCTTTAATTTGCTCATTATCGGAGTGTACAAATACGCCGGTTTTATTGTCAACACCATAAATTCCATAACCGGAATGAATCTTGATGTTCCTTCTATTGCTCTGCCTGTCGGAATCTCGTTTTTTACATTTCAGATACTCTCTTATGTAATAGACGTATACCGAGGCGACGTAAAGGTTCAGCGAAATATCGGAATTGTGGCGGTTTACGTATCGAGTTTCCCTCAGCTTATCGCGGGACCAATCGTCCGTTACAGCACAGTCGAAAACGAGCTTATGACTCGTGAATGCAGTGCTGACGATATAAAAAAAGGAATTCAAAGATTTATAACCGGACTTTCAAAAAAAGTTTTAATTGCCAATACAGTTGCGTCAGTTGCAGACGGGATTTTTTCCTATACTCCGGAGCAATACGGAATTTTAGGCGCATGGATAGCCGTTATCGCTTACACACTACAAATTTATTATGATTTTTCGGGATATTCCGATATGGCGATAGGCATGGGGCTCATGATGGGATTCCATTATGACGAAAACTTCAATTATCCGTACAGCGCAGTATCAGTAACAGATTTCTGGCGTAGATGGCATATTTCGCTCTCATCATTTTTCCGCGACTATGTATATATACCGCTGGGCGGAAACCGTACAAGTACCACAAGATGGATATTTAACATGATGATTGTATGGATGCTCACTGGATTATGGCACGGAGCAAGTATGAATTTTGTCTTATGGGGTCTGTATTACGGAATACTTCTGATATGTGAAAAGAAAATATGGGGCAAATATCTTGAAAAAATCCCCTCATTTTTCGGAAATGTAATTCGCAGAATATATACAATAGCCGCGTTTGGAGCAGGTTGGGTAATATTCCGCACTGAAAACATAACCGATATAGGCAAAATTTTTGCGGCTATGTTCGGACGTTACGGTTTCGGAACCGATACGGTATCCGCAGGTACTATACTTATGCGTTCCGGCGCAGGTACAATCTTTATTGTTGCAGTCATATTAGGAATTATTTTCAGCGTACCTCGTCAATTGCCTGAGTGGTTTAAGCTAAAACCTACCACAATCGAAATAGTAAAGGACACAGTTTCATTTGCACTGCTTGTATGCTGTGTTATCGGACTTGAAACTGGTTCTTATAATCCATTTATATATTTCCGCTTCTAAAAACTATCTAATAGACGCAAGCGAATTTATTCCGCTTAACAGCGCATTCATAAAAATATCGGCTTCTTCCGATGTATTTTCAGGACAAAGACTGATTCTCAATGAGCAGTCCGCGTCCTTTTCATTTAGCCCGAACGCTGTCAATGCACGGCTTACCGATTTTTTATGAGATGAACATGCCGAACCGCTTGATACATATATTCCCTGATTCGATAAAAAATGAAGCATTGTTTCGCTTTTAATCTGAGGAAGTGTAATATTAAGAATATGTGGAGCGCATTTGTCCAGTGGCGCACAATTGAGCTTAACTCCTTTTGACTGAAATTCATTATCACTCAACCGCTTAACTAAATAATCACGCACCGACTTCATTTTTGCGATATTATCCGAAATTGAATTGATACCTTCTTCTGCGGCGGCTCCGAATGCGGCGATTCCGGGAACATTATACGTACCCGAACGAAGTCCGAATTCCTGTCCGCCTCCAAAAATTATCGGAACAATTTTCTTTGCGCGTATGACCGCAGGGTCAATATATAACACACCTGTTCCCTTTGAACCATGAATTTTATGCGCTGACAGCGTAATCAAGTCTGCGCCAAGTGATTTTGCTGTAAACGGAACTTTCATGTATCCCTGTACTGCGTCACAGTGAGTGGTAACTGACGGACACATGCGTTTTGCCATATCAAAAGCGCGCTTTACATCATATACCGCTCCCGTTTCATTATTTACAAGCATTATGCTTACAAGTATTGTATCGGGTGTAAGCTCTTTTTCAAGCGTTTCAAAATCAAGTACTCCTCCAACCGTAGGAATACGTACCGCCTGATATCCCTCCGATTCAAGCGCGGACACCGTTTCTTCAACGGAAGCATGTTCACCGGCACTTATGATTATTTTGCCGCCTTTACTGCGTTTTTTTGCGGTAACTGTTCCTCTTACCGCCAAGTTATTCGCTTCTGTACCGCTGCCGCAGAATATGAGCTGTCCCGCTGTTCCCCTGCTTACTCCGAGTGAGGATAAAATAACCGCTCTCGCATCATTTACTATATGCTCTCCGGCAAGCCCCATATCATGCAGTGACGATGGATTGCCG
This sequence comes from uncultured Clostridia bacterium, assembly GCA_944384555.1. Lineage (GTDB taxonomy): Bacteria > Bacillota > Clostridia > Oscillospirales > CAG-272 > CALWTV01. The sequence goes on from CALWTV010000210.1 coordinate 5,409, forward strand.
TATACGGTTTTCGCGGCATTGAGCATTGCGGCGGCGGCTTTTTTGGACACGGGCGTCGTCGCAGAATTATCAAAATATACTGTTTTCTTTTCTATATCTGACATTTTAAAAAACTATTCCTTGCTATATTATTGTTTTATCTTCTTGAAACTTATTTTAGGGGGAAGACTTTTAAAAAAGTTCCCCCCATAATCTTATTTAAAATGTTACAGTAACTTCATCAGAGCCATAAATCACAGATTTATCATAAACCATATTTTCGCTGTCCGCCACAGGCTTATCTTTATCTATAAGAACAAATTTAAACTCTCTGCGTTCAGTCATTCCAGCGAATTTTCCCTCGCGTGAATGAACTGTGAGGGTTTTATTTTTATCATTCCATGAAAGTTTAATCATGCTGTAACCGCCGTTTTCATAATTATAATTGTCGCCCTCATCTTCGTAAATCGTAAATTCGCAGTCGGCTCCCGCATAAATTCTGATTTCATAAGGTGCGTCCGGCTTTTCCGCGGTATACTGCATACACTCAGTCATTGGTACAATTGAGCCGCCCCTTACAAACAGCGGCATGATATCAATCGGGTATTCCTTTGTAATTTCCTTTCCGCCCTCATAATATTCCCCGCTCCAGAAATCAAACCAGCCCTCGCACTCAGGCAGATATACGGACCAATTTTTATCATCGTCTTCAATTTTTTCGGAATTTGCATTGTAATACATCGGTTTTGTTACAGGACAAACCATAACAGAACTGCCGAACATGAACTGATGGTCAATCGAATGAGTTTTATTATCGGACTCGAATTCAGCTGAAAGCGCTCTCATAAATGTATAATCACGCAGATTCACCATTCCCGCAAGCGAATAAATATACGGCATAAGACGGTATCTAAGTCTGATGAATTTTTCAATTGTATCATAGAACATAGTGCCTTTTTCGCCGAAACGCCATATTTCACGCGGAGTATCGGTTCCGTGAGAGCGGAACATCGGCAAAAACGCACCGTACTGAATCCATCTTGTATAAAGCTCACGATACCCTAAATCTTCACAGCCATTTTGATATTCGCCTTGCCAGAACCACTGCTGACCGCGCTTTACAAAAAATGCACCGATATCAACTGTCCAGTAAGGTTCGCCGGAAGCACAGAAATTCAC
>CALWTV010000211.1 GCA_944384555.1 uncultured Clostridia bacterium
ATATATTTGCTTTTTTTTTTTTTTTATAATCCGAACATAAAATTATGATTGACATTGAGGAATGTAAACGTTAAAATATATCTGTCAAATAAATTTAAGAATATATTGGTTTATAATAAAAAATAAAAGATACGGAGGAAAATAAAATGAACATTCCAAGACCGGAATACCCACGCCCCAGACTTGTACGTGATGCGTGGATTAACTTAAATGGAAAGTGGCAGTTTGAGATTGACCAGCTCGACACCGGAAAGGAAAGAGGACTTTGGGAAGCTCCTTATTCCCGGGAAATAATTGTGCCGTTTGTGCCGGAATCAAAGTTATCGGGAATAGAATTTATCGATTTTATGCGTGCTGTATGGTATCGCCGTGAATTTGAAGTGCCTGCTGAATGGAAAAACGGCAGAGTTATTATGAATTTCGGAGCGGTTGATTACAGATGTGAGGTAAGAGTAAACGGAATCGAAGTAGGAGCTCACCGTGGCGGTTATACTCCTTTTTCATGCGATATCACAAGCGCACTAAACGAAAGCGGTACAAATACTGTTGTTGTATATGCGTATGATGATGTAAAAAACCGTCTTCAGCCTACCGGAAAGCAGAGCGGCGATTATTACAATTATGGCTGCTGCTATACGCGCTGTACAGGTATATGGCAGACTGTTTGGCTTGAATATGTGCCTGACGTTTATGTGACAAAACTGAAAATTACTCCTGATGTTGATAACGGAAAAGTTGATATTCGTGTTACTTTAAATAAAAATGTAAAAGATACGGGTGTATGTGCGTCTGCGTCATTTGATGGAACCGAAGCCGGTCACTCATGCGCTAAAATTACAGGAAAATATGCAGATTTTTCAATCGATATCCCAAATGCGAAGCTCTGGTCGCTGGAAGAGCCTAATCTCTATGACCTTGAGATAAAAGTTGGAGAAGATGTCGTAAAAAGCTATTTTGGTATGAGAAAAGTAGCGGTAAACGGATATGCTATTGAAATCAACGATACACCAATATATCAAAGACTTGTGCTTGACCAGGGATACTATCCTGATGGAATTTATACTGCGCCTGATGATGAGGCTTTGAAAAATGATATAATTTTATCTAAAAAAGCCGGTTTCAATGGTGCAAGACTTCACATGAAAGTATTTGAACCACGTCTTTCATATTGGGCGGATAAGCTCGGTTACCTGCTTTGGGGCGAATATCCGAACTGGGGACTTGATGAATCTAATCCTGCTGCGTTGCTTGCTATGCTGCCGGAATGGATTGAAGCGGTTGAAAGAGATTATAACAGTCCTGCTATTGTGGGTTGGTGTCCTTTCAATGAAACCGGAAGAGGACGTCAGGCGGATACATTTATAACAGTTTATAATGTGACACGCGCAATAGACCCGATGCGTCCGATAATCGATACATCAGGCTATGTTCATGCGAAAACTGATATTTATGACGTACACGATTATGACCAAAATCCGGAATCTTTCCGTGAACGTTATCAGCCGCTTATTACGGGAGAGGGAAAAGTATTCGTAAACAATGAAGGTGTTGAAAAATACGAAGGACAGCCTTATTTTGTATCTGAATTCGGCGGCACTTTCTGGGATATTGATAAAAACGGAGAAGTCGGTTGGGGTTACGGAAAAGCTCCTGAGGATTTAGAGGAATTTTACGCAAGACTTGAAGGCTTGGTAAACGTATTGCTCGACAATCCTAAGATGTGCGCGTTCTGCTATACTCAGCTTACCGATGTAATGCAGGAAAAGAACGGTATGTATGCGTTTGATAGACGTGTAAAATTCGATATGGACAGAATTCATAAAATTATTAGCCGTAAAGCTGCTATTGAAAAATAAATTTAATTAAAAGAACGGGAGGATTTTTTATAAAGATTCTCCCCGTTTTAATATAAAGGAGCATTTAAATTTATGGAGATAAAATTCAGTTCAGAAAAATTTAAATCGCCGGATTTGAGATTTATGCCTGTATATTCTTGGGTTTGGAACGCTCCGCTTGACAAAGACACGATAAAAAATCAAATTGATGATATGCTTTCAGCCGGAATAAAGGCATTTTATATAATACCTGAGCCGCCGCAGTTCAGACCGTCCTCAATGGTTACCACACTTTCGCCCGAATATTTGAGCGATGAATTTATGGATTATATAAAATATGCGTTTGAGTATGCTCAGTCAAATAATATGCGTGTATGGATATATGATGAAGGTGGTTGGCCATCTGGAAGTGCCTGCGGTCTTGTGACCAAAAAAGATAAATCAACACGTCAGAAATGTTTGAAAGCCTTTAAATTTGAACTTCATGCAGGTGAAAAATATTCTGCCGCTGAAAATGCCGTGTCAGCATTTGATAACGGAAAAAAACGTATATATGACGGAGAGATAATTTCAAACGATACATGGGTTACGGAATACCGTAGGGAATACGTATCAGATTTCAGAGTGGATATATCTGAAAAAAATACAACTGAAGTTTTTATTGAAACTACTCATGAAAAATATAAATCAGCGGTATCTGAATTTTTTGGAAAAAGTGTTGATTATTTGTTTACTGATGAGCCGACGTGCGCTATGCCCGCATTCCCGATTGGCTTTGAGCGTAATTTTTCTGAAAAATACGGATATGATATATGCGATTATCTATATGCGATAGTGGGAGATAATGATAATTACAGCGCTTTTGAAAAACGTGTGCGTGCGGATTATGGCATTTTAATCGGTGAATTGATTTGCAGTCGGTGTATTGAAGAATCTCGCCGCTGGAGCCATAAAAATAAAATTGGCTTTACTGGTCATCCTGACCTCGCTACTCAACTAATGGGCGGCATATACAGAGGATATGGACATTCACTTGATACCCAGCCCCCGTCGCATACGCCCGGGCTCACTGAACTATAAGACGAACTCCCAACGCCCGCC
>CALWTV010000212.1 GCA_944384555.1 uncultured Clostridia bacterium
TCCGTTGAAGAACGATCGCGCGGACAAACCGCGCTTTGTCTTACAGACGGATGACAGACAGCGGCTCGCGCCTTTTGCGTAAAGCGCAACTTAGACGCAAACCGCCGTCTTTTCGAAAAGACGGGCAAACAGCTCAAAAATACCTTGAATATGGCTTGACAATCGCCGACCTTATATGATATAGTATCAAAGCTGTACGGAGGCATAGCCCAGTTGGTTAGAGCGCTACGTTGACATCGTAGAGGTCACAGGTTCGAGTCCTGTTGTCTCCACCAATTCTAAAAAATGCGCATTTGGAGCGAAAAATCAAGGCTGAGCAAGCCTTGATTTTTTTGTGATTACGGTTATTTTGAATGGCAGTTGAAAAACAGGGAGATTAATTTGCCGAGGTCGTTTTATGTTATCGAGATAATGCGGCGTGGTTGAGCATATGGAATATCATCCGCAAGCTTGATCGTGGAGTGGTAATATAAACATATTTCTCAGAAGCGTAGTAATTGGCGGTGAGCGGGCGTTTGTTACGGTGCTTCTGCGGCTTGTGGCCGATTTGACATACAGCTTTTTGTATGATAAACTTCTGTAAAGGAGAAATACGGGACATATGCCATACGAGTTTGATGGGAAAAGATATGAAAGCGCAAGCAGACATCAAAGAGAGTGGGGAACGGAAATTGTGCGATCTCTCATACTGTCTGGCAATGAGCGGATATTGGATTTGGGTTGTGGAGACGGCGGACTTACGGCGATACTTGCAAATAGTGTGCCCGCGGGAAGTGTGTTGGGGATAGATTCGTCTGAAAATATGATAGAAACGGCAAAACGGCACGAGAGTGAAAATTTGCATTTTGAAAAAATGGATATTTCCGATTTAAATTTCAACGACGAATTCGATGTGATATTTTCCAATGCGGCTTTGCACTGGGTAAAGGATCATCGAACTCTTCTGAATAGCGCACATAAAGCATTGAGGAAGGATGGAAAGATTCTGTGGGATTTTGCTTCCGACGGTAATTGCTCATGTTTTTTCTCTGTTGTAAGGGGAATTATTGCAAGCAGTACGTATGAACGTTTTTTTGCGAAATTTGAATGGCCGTGGTATATGCCAAAGGTGAGTGAATATAGGAAGAAGGTATGCGATGCGGGGTTTTCTGAATATCAAGTGGAAGGTATAAATAAAGATCGTTATTTTGCAAATGCCGAAGAAATGATCAAATGGATAGATCAGCCTAGTATTGTCCCGTTCATTACGCATCTCCCCGATGAAATGCAGATGCCTTTTCGTAATGAAGTTGTAAATAAGATGCTTGAAAAGTGTCTGAGAAGTGACGGAACTTGCTTCGAAACTTTCCGCAGAGTAAGGGTTTATGCTGTTAAATGATTGAGGCTCAGCCGTTGAAAATAATCGGGGCGGCGGAAGAAAAATTATAGTTCAATACTGTTGTACTGGAAATTTGCTTAATTTAATATGTGTCGTAAAAAATTGGTTTGAAATATAATACTCGATAACAGTAATGATGAGGTCGGTTTTTATGTAATTTCGGGAAAAGTATTAGGAAGGAAAAGTTAATAGGTGTATTTCATTATTTGATTTGATCTAGCTAGAAATAAGATGTGAATCTTCTTGAAAGCAGAGACGAGAATTTTTGGAATTCTATTTTTGGTAATTTTTATATTATAATGTTGCTACTATTATTGGATGTTATTTTTACTTAATTAAAATAAATTCAGATTATTCCATATATAATATGACGGGGACTAAATAACTTTGTATTTCTACATTCCGAGGACTTCTGTTAGAAAAGAATGCCTGCTAAGATTGTGTTCAGCGTAATTGTTTCAAGGTTAAAATATTAATTTAACATAATTTATATTGCATTTTCAGGTGTTTATGATATAATATAAACGATTAGTTTAAGATATTTATTATGTAAGGGAGGTAAATATATATGAAAAAAACAAAGATGAAAATATTTAAGGATTCGGTTCATGGGTATATAAATGTGCCAACGGACTATGTGAAATATTTAATTGATAACGAATATTTTCAGCGATTGCGTAATATTGAACAGACCGGTATGCGAGTGCTTTATCCTGCGGCAAAACATGACAGGTTCAGCCATTCTTTGGGGGTATTCCATCTTGGACAAAAGGCGGTCGATGCATTACACAAGGCGGTTGACGATAAGATATTTACACAAAAGGAGTTCGATAAATATGAGATTTTATTTTTAACCGCTTGTTTGTTGCATGATATAGGGCATACACCATTTTCACATTCTTTAGAAGACCAGATTTTAGAAAATAGTATTATAATTGAGAATAGAAAAGGGAAAAACAGGCAAAATGTTATTAAAAAGAAGATCGAGGCGTGTTTAACAGGAATTATAAATGAAAAGGAAGAGGCGTACTGCCATGATAAAGGGCTTCAGCAAAGAGAGATAAAAGATATTAATGCAGCATCTCACGAAAAATTAGGGGCATACATAATTTTTGATAAATTTGCATCGAATATTAGGAATTTGGAGGAACAGTATTCGCTTTGGGAGAACGAAACAGTTTTCGGAGATGACTTATGTTTTGTCGCCAGAATGATTATGGGGATTAAATATGAAGAATTTATGCCAGAACGTCAGGCTCGGAATTGTTTTATAGAACTACTCAACGGGGATAACTTTGATGTGGATAAGTTGGATTATATAGTGCGCGATACGCAGATGTCGGGTATTGATAATGTTTCTGTAGATGTGGAGCGCCTGTTAGGCTCATTGTGTGTGGTAACAAAAACGAAACATATGAATAAAGTTAATATAAATAAACAGAAAATTACAAATTTAACAATTTCTAGAATTGCAAATACAGGAAACAGTACATTTGAAATGGATGGAAATTTCAAAGGAATTATAAAAATTTGTAAAAATTCCGTTATTGAAATTAAAGCTGGTAGCTGTATAGAGGTGTTTAAAGGGACTGAACTAGATTTGGCAGAAGTCGCATATATTACTAACGATTTGGCGGTTTTTTCTGAGGGAGCAGCTTTAAAAGTTAACAGTGAATGGGTAAACGCTCAAAGGATGTCCATATACGATGGTCCCGTAAAACTACTGCAGGGAATGCCAAACAATAAAAATTTCAGTGTTTATATTGAAAATGCAGAAGTAAAAGCAGATTTAAAAATAAGAGCAAAGAGTGACATTGAATTGCATGTTTTTGGCCGTTGTTCATTTAGTATAACAGGTCAATTTGAAGCAATTGGATCGTTGAAACTTTTTTCTTGTGAAAACTTAATAGGCGCAATTACTGAAGTTGAAATTTTAGGAGACACATTCAAAAAAGACTTTACAATCAACAAGACTCCGTCTGAGCACGGCTATAATACTTATTCCATAGGATTTAAGAAACAGGCAATTAATGTGATTGCTAATGTGTTGGAAGCAAGAAACTATCTGTATTTATGGGTATATGCTCATCATAAAGTAATATATTATGCTAATTTTCTTATTCCTGTTATCGCTAAAGAGATTGCGAAGTCGTGTGGAAAAAATAGAAGTAGTTTTCCATCATGGAAATTAAGTTATGAAAATTTGGACAAATTAGACGATTATTATATTTGGACGGCATTTAAATTTGTGCATAGCGAAGGAACTCCTACAAAATTGAAAAAAGAATATGGAGAGTTGATTGAGCAGCTTTTTTCGAGATCTTATAATAAAAGTTTATATAAATCTCTTGCTGAATTTGAACTCGTATTTGATTCGTTTACAGCCGAGCAGAAAGCGAGTGCTTTGAAGAAGTTGAAAGCTCAAACAGATTCGAAAAAGCCTTTTTTGGGAGATAAGAAAAACAAAAACTATATAGCTGGATATTTGAAAAGTGACGCCATAGTTGGAATCAACGAGAAAATTAAAGAAATTGCTGACGCTACAGGAAAACTGACGCAAATAATCAATCTATCACAAGTTGTATATGTTGTTACTGAGTTTAAGCAGAAGATGCTCAATCCTAATAACGTGTATTTGGATATGATAGATGAGATTTTGCCAATTAGTCAAATACCTCTTTTGTCAAATAATCATATTGAGAGTAAGGGAAAGAAGGAGAAATATTTTTATTTATATTATAAAGATGACAGTGCGGAAATGTCAGCAGAAAATAATCGGTCTATTAAAGAGGCAATTAAGAAATATTTATTGAGTTGATCGAAGCCAAAGATCGAGGCTGAGCAAGCCTCGATTTTTTTTGTGGTCACGGCGAACGTTTCAGCTCTTTTATCCGACGTTTGCGGCGGGCGGCGCCTTTACGAAGTCTTTACAGAAACTTGACTGTGAGTATGTTGGAGAATTTCGGGCGGTCGGGTTATGATAAAGGCGATCTCAAAGGAGGAGAAACAATGAAGAGAATTA
>CALWTV010000213.1 GCA_944384555.1 uncultured Clostridia bacterium
AACAACTTCTAGTAAAGGCTTGATGAACAAAGAAGACAAAAGAGCATCATTGATTTTTTATGATGCCGGACAGAGACTTGATAAATTCATCACGAAAACCGTTAAAAATCTTCCAACATCTCTGATATATAAATTTATAAGAACAAAAAAAATTAAAGTGAACCGTAAGCGTGCGGAAATAGGGCAGATATTGGAAGTCGGTGATATAGTACTGATGTTTATATCAGATGATTTCTTTGCTTCTGAAATTTCTGCGAATGAATTTACACGCACTGTTCCTAAATTAGATATAGTATACGAAGATGATAATATATTGCTTTGTGAAAAGGCTCCAGGAGTTTTGGTTCACAGCGGTGACGGAGACGGGAAAGTAAGTGGAGATGGAAATGTCAGAGATAGAGGAACATTGATTTTCTATATTCAGTCATATTTGTATCAAAAAGGCGAATATAATCCGGAAAAAGAAAATTCATTTGCGCCGGCTTTGTGCAATCGACTTGACCGAAATACTGGCGGAATAGTTATAGCGGCAAAAAATGCTTCTTCCTTGCGTGAAATTAATGATAAAATCAAGTCAAGGGCGATATCGAAATTTTATTTGTGTGCAGTTCACGGCAAAATGGAAAAAAATTCAGATACTATAACTGGGTTTTTGACAAAAAATTCACGTGATAATTCAGTAAAAATCACAAATCATGAAGTGCGTGGTTCAAAAAGAATAGAAACACGTTATAGAATGATTGATTATAATGAAAATTCGGATTTGTCACTGCTTGAGATTGAATTAATTACTGGAAGAACACATCAGATAAGAGCACATTTGGATTCAATCGGACATCCTTTGTTAGGCGATGGGAAATACGGTGTAAATACATATGACCGTGAAAAAGGTTATAAATATCAGGCACTTTACAGTTATCGTCTTGTACTTGAAGGATTAAATGAACCGCTTCCATATCTCAACGGAAGAAAATTTTATGTAGAGCGTGAACATATTAATTTCCTAAGAGAATTCAAGAAAAGCAGAGTAAATAATCTTTTTAATAAATTGAAAAATGAATAAATATACGTTTTGATATTGCATATATAGTAAAAAATATGGGCATATTTGTTATAAAATTTATATTAATCAAATATGCTCAAAATTTATTTATATAGTTTTAAGATGAAAATTTTAAATATTAATTATAGACCGCTGAAATTCAAATATATGATTCTGATATGCGCTATATCAGGTATAATGTGTGCACTTCCGCTCATATTTTCTCAAATTGCTATTTTAGGTTGGACGGCATTTGCTCCAATGGCATTTGTATTGATTCAATATTCTCAAAATCATAGCAAAAAAAGAGCGGCAGGCAGATTTTATTTGCTTGGAATGTCATTTTTTATGGCATTTGGCTTAATGATTTTTCATTGGTTTTATTGCCTGTATCCGCTTGATTTTGTTCCCGGAATGACTAAGGGCGGAGCTTTGGCAGTAGTTTTAGTTGCATGGATAGGACTTTCAGCGATTCAGGCGGCTGTTTCTTCTATTCAGTTCGTGATTTTTTATTTTTTATCGAAATTAGAAATTATCAAAAAAAATCCGGCATTGAAAGTACCGATTTTAGCTTGCCTTTGGATTTGTTTTGAGTGGATACAGACTCTCACATGGGCAGGGGTTCCGTGGGGAAGGTTTGCAGTTGGTCAATCTGCTTATCCGATTTTAATACAGGGGGCATCGCTTTTTGGTTCGTATTTCGTAAGCTTTCTTATGATTTTGTGTGGGTCGCTTATTGCTTTGGGAGCTTTTTATTTTTTACAGAATAGAAAAAAGTATAGTGCATATATATTCGGAATATCTGTATTAATATTCATCATAAATGCCGCATATGGAGCAACGATTGTATATTCATATTATGACATAGGCGAGCCGGTAAAAGTGGCTGCTCTTCAGGGAAACGTTTCGTCAAACGATAAATGGAGCGATAACAGTCTTGATAAAATCATGAATATATATGATGAATTGACTCACGAAGCAGCTGACGCAGGTGCGGAAATAATATTGTGGTCAGAAACATCGATTCCGTATACAATGCAAGACATACCGTTTATTGAAAATTATTTCAAATATTTGGCATATGATACGCAAACTATACTGTTTCCGTCAATTTTCATGGAAAAAGAAGATGACAATGGAGAAATCAGAACATATAACGCTGTATTAAATGTTGACAGATACGGCAGGATATCAGATGAATTTTACGCAAAACGGCGCCTTGTTCCGTTTGGAGAATATTTGCCTATGAGCGGGCTTGTAAAAACTTTGGTGCCACCTCTCGCGGAATTGAGCATTTTTGAAGATGAGTTATCGTATGGGGAGTCAAATATACCTCATGAAACAGATATTGGCAAAATAGGCTCTCTTATCTGCTTTGATTCAATTTATGAAATCTATACACGGGAAAATGTGCTTAATGGAGCGGAGCTTATTGCGATATCCACAAATGATTCATGGTTTAAAGACTCTCCGGCAGTGTACCAGCATAACGGTCATGCGGTATTGAGAGCTGTTGAAAGCGGAAGATATGTGGTTCGTTCAGCTAATACAGGAATTTCTTCGATAATATCTCCAATAGGTGAGATTAAAGAAACACTTGCGCCGCTTTTATATGGTTGTGTCATAGGAGATGTTTATCTGTATGACGATATAAATTTGTATATGAGAATAGGAAATGCCATTATTGGTGGGTCATTTTCTTTTCTGATAATATTAATTCCGATTTCGGCTGTATATAAAAAACGTAAAAATAAATAAACATTCACTTTATGACAGAAATAACCGTTTTTGCATATGATATATCGAAGAACATTATTGTATGAGAGGAGCGGTTATTTTTTATGAATTATAACAGATATAACAAAGTCTCTGAGTGTAAATTGGGTTCGGTTTTTGCTGGAGCTAATGGAGCTGACGGATTTCGTGAAGATATAAAACAATTTATCAAAAGACAAAACTGCGAAAAAATATACATATTAAAAGGCGGACCTGGCACAGGAAAAAGTTCGCTTATGAAAAAGCTTGCTGCTGATGCAGAAACACATTCGCTTGAAGTTATTCGAATATATTGCTCATCAGACCCGGATTCGCTTGACGGAATTATTATCAAAAATAAATTCCATTCTGTGGCAGTGTTGGATGGAACATCACCTCACGCGGCAGAACCTGAATTTCCAGGAGCAGTAGAAGAAATAATAAATTTAGGCGAGATGTGGAATATAGAAAAGCTTGAAAAGTCTAGAGCGGATATAGAAAATTTGATAAAACAGAAGAAAGATGAATTTAAACGGGCATATGCTTATTTAAAAGCGGCAAATGAAATTGACGTGCAGATAAAATCAATGACTGAGAATGCCATTATGATAGAAAAATTGGACTCTGCAGTATCTCGTCTTTTGAAAAAATTACATTATGTGGATTCTGAAAAATCCATGATTAAACAAATACAGACAGATGCTGTTACAATGAAAGGCGCAGTAAGCATGGATTTTTATTCAGAGGCTACGAATAAATATATAATAAAAAATTACTGTGATAGCGCATATATATTTTTTGATAAACTGATTGATAATATTAAAAAATTAAATCAGAATGCGGTTGTTTCCTTATCCCCAATATCAGAAAAATATATTAATGCGGTTTACATTCCTGCGATAGATACATCATTTGTTATTGGTGAAATTGATAACAATATAACAAAATGCATAAATATGCATAGATTTATAGATGACAGCCTTATTTCAAAAATCCGTTCACGTTATAGATTTGCGGTAAAGTGCCGTGAAAGCTTGTGGGAAGGTGCATTAGACAGTCTTTCATATGCGGGAAAATTTCATTTTGCACTTGAAAAAATATATGTATCGGCTATGGATTTTGAAGAAATCAATAAAAAGACCGATGAACTTATGGATAAAATTCACGATAGATTTGAAATATAAATAGAAAAAATCAGGTAAAGCATTACATTCGATGCCTTGCCTGATTTTTTTAAATATATATTATTTTAAGCTGTTTACTATAGCTTCTGCATCACCAGCGATTACAAGTTCTTCGTTTGTAGGAATTACATAAACTTTAACTTTTGAATTTGGTGTTGAAATGCAGACGTTGTCACCCTGATGGTGAGTTTTGAAATTGATTTCTTTATCAATTTCGATTCCGTAGAATTCCATATTATTACATACTTTTTCGCGAAGATTAAAGTTGTTTTCACCGATACCGGCAGTGAATACAATTGCGTCAAGACCGTTCATTGCAGCGGCATATGAGCCGATGTATTTCTTTATCTGATAAGCGAGAATGTTCTGAGGAAGTTCAGCGCGTTTGTTACCCTCAGCTACAGCTTTTTCGAGGTCGCGGCTGTCAGAGGAGATTTCGGAAACGCCGAGGAAACCGCATTTTTTATTCATGAATTCACTCATTTCGTCAGGAGTGAATCCTTCTTTCTTCATGATAAAAGTAACTATTGAGGGGTCGATTGAGCCGCAGCGTGAACCCATAATAACGCCGTCAAGCGGAGTGAATCCCATAGATGTATCGATAACCTTGCCGTCTTTTACTGCGGAAATTGATGAACCGTTTCCGATGTGGCAGGTAACGATTTTTGTGCCTTCAGCCTTGCCGCCGAGAATTTTAATCATTTCGCTTGAAACATAGCGGTGAGAAGTTCCATTGAAACCGTAGCGGCGGATTTTATATTCCTGATACATTTTATATGGGATAGGATAGAGGTATGCTTCCTCGGGCATAGTTGAATGGAAAGCGGTGTCAATAACAAGAACTTGGGGAGTATTAGGCATAGCTTTCATGCAGCCGTGGATACCCATTAAATGAGCTGCTGTATGGAGAGGAGCAATATCAAGGCATTTTTCGAGGTCAGCAATGACTTCATCAGTTACAAGACAGGGTTTTGTGAGATGTGAACCGCCGTGGACTATTCTGTGACCAACAGCTTCGATTTCGTCCATGCTCTTGATAACTCCGACTTCTGGGTCGGTAAGAGTGCTTACAACGATTTTAGTAGCTTCTGTATGGTCTTTCATAGGAATATTTTTGATTTGTTTTGCTCCGTCCTCACCTTTACGATGTTCTATGCGGCTTCCGTCAATACCGATACGTTCGCATATACCTTTTGCGAGAACGGTTTTTGATACGGTATCAAAAAGCTGATATTTGAGAGATGAGCTTCCAGCATTTACAACAAGAACTTTCATTTAAAAATAAATCCTCCAAATAAATAGTAGCGTGAGAAGGCAGGATTGCGTATCATCGGAGCGCAGGATTCCGGTCGTAGTCACGTTGTAATGTAAATATTTTGTCAGGTTCGTATCTTATCATGATTAAAGCAAATAAATCGTACTTGACAAAACAATATAATTCGAGTATATTATATAGCATAAAAGGAATAATTACAATAGCAGAGAGAATAATTGTGATTTTTTTTTGAAAAATGATAAAAATATGTGATAAAAATTAACATGGAGTTGCTTAATATGCCCAAAATTGCCGCGATAATCTGCGAATATAACCCATTTCATCTGGGACATGAATACCAAATAAAAGAAATTAGGCGTCAGCTCGGAGATATTTGCGTGGTTGGGATAATGAGCGGCAATGTGACACAGCGCGGAGAATTTGCTTTTGCTGATAAATATATAAGGGCAGAGGCGGCGGTATATTGCGGAGCGGATTTGATTTTGGAGCTTCCGTATCCGTATTCATGCGCTTCAGCTGAATATTTTTCGTCTGCGGGGGTAAAAATTGCGGATTCCATAGGTGCGGATTATTTATGTTTTGGCTCGGAATCAGGGGATATTTATTCTCTTGAAAAAATATCTGAAATTTTGAATGATTCCGAATTTATAAAAATACTTTCATATGAGGCTTTGCGGCGTGAGAATGAAAATCGTGGTTATGCTGAAATTCGCTCTGACACATTAAAAAAATATATTAAGCAGTTGTATTCAAAAAAAAATCATGGTGAGAATATTAACACCAAAAATAATATTTATTCACGTGAAATTTGTGAAAATTCAATGCATATAGATTTTGATATAATAGATAAGTCTAATGATATACTTGCGCTTGAATACATGAGCGCGATAAAAAGGCAGAAATCAAGTTTGATTCCGGTAGCAGTCAAGCGCAAAGGTGCAGGATATAACGACTCAGATGAAACTGAGGGTTATATGAGTGCCTCTGGAATACGATTGCTTTCAGAAAACAATTTTAAATTGATAAGAAAATTTATGCCCGATAAATCTTACGAAGTCTTTGAAGGAGCAGTGAAAAATAAAAAAGCACCGGTTGATGAAAGATATATTGATTCTGCGGTACTTTCATTTTTCAGATTGAATTTACCGGAAAATTTATCGGAATATGCGGAGATGACGGGCGGAATTGAATACAGGCTTGCGGAATGTGCGTCAAAAAGTATTTCCGTAGAGGAATTTTATGAAAGAGCGGCGACTAAGCGATATACAAACGCGAAAATCAGGCGTATCATTAAATTTGCGATGACGGGCGTTCGTCAATCCGATTTAAAAAAACTTCCGGAATACACGGTAGTTCTTGCGGCAAATGAGCGGGGAAGAGCTTTGCTCAAACAAATTAAAAAAACAGAAAAAATCACGGTAATCACAAAGCCCTCGTCATATAGAGATTATTCAGATATAGTAAAGACGCAGTTTGAACTATCGCTTCAAGCAGACGCATTATTTACGCTTTGCTTGCCTGAACGCAAGCCAGCAGGAGAATATTTGAGAAAAACACCGATAATTATCTAAATAAATGTCATATATGCGATAAAATCGTATAATATAGAGAAATCAAATTTAAAGAGGAGGAATATCTTGTGGAGAAATTTCAAGCTGTAACCTTTGACAAAATCGGCATTACCGGAGGTTTTTGGAAGCAAAAACAGGACCTTGTACGTGATGTATCAGTAAAAAATGTGTACAAAAGATTTAAGGAAACCGGCAGATTTGACGCTTTTAAGTTTGACTGGAAAGAGGGGGATCCGAATAAACCGCATATATTCTGGGATTCAGATATAGCGAAATGGATTGAATCAGTCGCATTTTTATCACAGAAAAAGCGTGAACCCGAACTTGAAAAAATCGTTGATGAAGTCGTTGATTTGATTGAAAAAAATCAGGATGAAAACGGATATTTCAATATATACTTTACCGTATGCGAGCCTGACGCGCGTTTTACACGCCGTACAGATCACGAACTGTACGATGCGGGACATTTGATTGAAGCGGCAGTTGCTTATTATTACGCTACCGGAAAAGACAAATTTATGCGCCTTATGTGCAAGTACGCTGACTTGATTGAGAAAGTGTTCAAAATCGAGCGTTCGGCAAAATTTGTTACTCCGGGACATGAGGAAATCGAGCTTGCACTTGTAAAACTGTATCATGCGACTGGGGAAAAGAGATATCTTGATTTGTCTAAATTTTTCATAGACGAGAGAGGTAAAAAGCAGGAAGAATCATATGACTGGGCAAAAGATTTTTACAATCAGTCACACGCTGAATGCCGTAAGCAGACTACCGCGGAAGGTCACAGCGTTCGCGCAGTATATCTTTACAGTGGAATGTGCGATATTGCCCGTGAATATGATGATGAATCATTAAAAACAGCTTGTGAGACTATATTTGACAATATCGCAGAAAAGCGAATGTATATAACAGGCGGAATAGGCTCGTCAGCAAACGGTGAGATGTTTACGGTAGATTATGATTTACCAAATAAAGCGGCTTATTCTGAAAGCTGTGCGGCTCTGGGACTTGCACTGTTTGCGCGCCGTATGCTCACTATATCGGCAGATTCCAAATATGCGGAAGTAATCGAAAGAGTAATTTATAATGGATTTTTATCTTCTATATCTCTCGATGGAAAATCATTCTTCTATGAAAATCCGCTTGAAGTTGACCTTTACTTGCATGAAAAGAACAATAAACTTGGCTTTGGTCATTATCCGCCTCCTCACCGCTTTGAAGTATTCGGCTGTTCATGCTGCCCGCCAAATATCACAAGATTTATCGCGTCTATTGCGGATATGCTCTATACATATAATGACGATACTGTTTTTGTTCACCAGTATATGCAGTCTGAAACTGAATTCGATTCAATAAAGCTCGTTCAGACTACAAATTATCCGTATGACGGCAAAGTTTCAATTGACTATACCGGTGATAAAAATACGCTTGCGGTAAGAATACCGTCATGGAGCGAAGGTACAAAGATCAGCGTAAACGGAAAAGATATCTCATATGAAACCAAACTCGGATATGCATATATTTCCGTAAACAGCGGCGATAAAATTGAGATAGATATACCTATGGAAGCATATCTTGTTGAAGCTAATCCGTCAGTGCAAAATGACGCTAACCGTGTTGCGGTAATGCGCGGTCCTGTATTGTTCTGTGCCGAGGGAAAAGACAACGGAAAGAATCTTCATGATATTAAATTGTCATCTGATACAGAATTTACATATGGAATTGATGATGAACTTGATGTTATGACGCTTACAGCGACAGCGTACAGAACAGATACATCTGATTTTACTGGACTTTACCGTAAAAAATCAAATAAGTTTGTTCCGGCTGAAATAAAACTTATACCGTATTACGCATTTGCGAACCGCGGAGATACAGATATGCTTGTTTGGCTCGGTTGTTTATAATAAGTTTATGGGGAAAGCGCTTTATGTGCCTTCCCCAAAATTTTTAATAAAAAATAGGGAAAAGAGCTTTTTCAAAAAACTTTTTCCCCTATAATTTAATTATTTTATATAGATTATTGAGCTTAAGCTATTACAATAACTCTGATAATACCTTCCATAGCTCTGATTTCGTCAACTATTTTGTCATCAACTTTGGCGTTTGTATCAACAACGGTATAAGCAAAGTCACCCTTTGAACGGTTGAGCATATTTTCGATATTGATATTATCTGCGGATAAAGTACCCGAAATGTGGCTGAGCATATTAGGGATATTTTTATGCATGATGCAGAGACGTGTATCGCCGGTTCTGGGAAGAACAACAGTCGGGAAGTTTACGCTGTTTTTGATGTTTCCGTTTTCAAGAAAATCAACGATTTGATGTGCAGCCATAACTGCGCAGTTATCCTCTGATTCCTCGGTAGATGCGCCAAGGTGAGGCATTGTGATGATATTGGGAACGTTGATGGTTTCTTCAGTCGGGAAATCGGTTACATAAGTAGAAACTTTTCCGCTTTCAAGAGCAGCTTTCATGTCAGCAGCGTTTACGAGGTCAGCACGGGAGAGATTTATAATTTTAACGCCGTCTTTCATAGAAGCGATAGATTCAGCGCAAATCATGTTTTTGGTTTCAGCAGTTGCGGGAACATGAAGTGTGATATAATCAGCTTCCTTGAATATATCGGAATAATTAGACGCCTTTTTAATAGCGCGAGACAGGCTCCAAGCCGCGTCGATTGTGATATACGGGTCACAGCCAATTACATTCATACCGAGGTTATAAGCTGCGTTTGCAACCATACCGCCGATTGCGCCGAGACCGATAACGCCGAGAGTCTTGCCTTTGATTTCACAGCCGCCGAATTTTGATTTGCCGGCTTCAACAGATTTTGCTACATTTTCAGTTAATGAATTAGCCCAAGCGATACCGCCGGTAATATTTCTGGAAGCGAGGAGGAGAGCTGCGATAGTGAGTTCTTTAACGCCGTTTGCGTTTGCACCGGGAGTGTTGAATACAACGATACCTTCTTCAGCGCAACGGTCAACGGGGATATTGTTTACACCGGCGCCGCAGCGAGCGATTGCTTTGAGAGAGGGTTCAAATGTCATATCATGCATTGCGGCGCTGCGAACCATAATCGCCTCGGCATTTTCAACCGATTCGCCGGCAGTGTATTTTTGAGCGTCAAGCTGAGCAAGACCAATGGGAGAAATTTTATTTAAAAGTTTAATGTTTGTCATGATAAAAATATCCTTCAACCTTATATTTTAACTCTTATTTTTTAGGATTTTCAGCAGCGAACTTCTTCATGAAAGCAACGAGAGCCTCAACACCTTCATAAGGCATAGCGTTGTAGATAGAAGCGCGCATACCGCCGACAGAACGGTGCCCTTTAAGATTTTTGAGTCCGGCAGCGTCTGCATCTTTAGCGAATTTTTTGTCAAGGTCAGCGTCACCGGTTACAAAGGTTACGTTCATCATAGAGCGTGATTCTTTCTGAACGGGTGCGATGTAGTAATCCTGATTGTCGAGATAATCATAAAGCAGAGCAGACTTTTTGAGATTGAGTTCCTTCATTGCCTCAAGACCGCCGAGACTGAGAATCCATTCGTAAACAAGCTTAGCCATGTAAATGCAGTAGCAAGGTGGAGTATTATACATAGAATCATTGTCAGCCATGGTTTTGTAATCAAGCATTGTAGGAGTTTCAGGACGGCTGTTGCCCATGAGGTCTTCACGGACGATAACCACAGTAAGACCTGCGGGAGCCATGTTCTTCTGAGCGCCGGCATAAATCAAACCGAATTTGCTTACGTCAACGGGTTCAGATATAATGCATGAAGACATATCTGCAACAAGCGGAATATCTCCAGTATCGGGGATATAGGGGAATTTTGTACCGTATATGGTGTTGTTGAAGCAGATGTGAACGTAATCCGCATCGGGACGGAAGCTTTCACGTGTTGTTTTGGGAACATATGTAAAATTATCTTCTTTTGAAGTAGCGGCGATTTTAACGTCACCATATTTTTCAGCTTCTTTGAATGCTTTTCCGGAGAACTGACCGGAAACTATATAATCTGCCTTGTTGTGGAGCAGGTTAAGCGGAACAGCAGCGAACTGAGTTGACGCGCCGCCCTGTAAAAAGAGAATTTTATAATTTTCAGGAACATTCATTAATTTGCGAAGAAGCTTTTCAGCGTCGGAGATAATAGCTTCATAAACAGGTGAGCGGTGGCTCATTTCCATAACGGACATACCGCTGTCTCCATAGCATACGAGCTCATCTGCGGCGCGCTGTAAAACTGGTAACGGGAGCATAGAAGGACCCGCGGAAAAATTGAATACTCTATTCAAGATAAATCCCTCCAAAATAGAAAATGAAATTTTAATATTGAAATCTTGCAATATTTAAGAAGATTATACAACATCATCAAACTAAAGTCAAGGCATAAGTGAAAAACGTAAAGTATAAAAACATATAAAAATATCGTTTTATGTTAGAAATATTTGTAATAAATAAAAAAACAAGAACTATTTATGGATTTTATGTATTTTTTTATAAAAAAATAATATTGCGTCTATTATGAAACCGACAATCGTAATTATGTCAGCTGCGATAAAAACATATATTAAAAAAATACCAAAATAAAATAATATTGAATAGGCAATATTGGAAGCCGGAAGTATATTTACGAAAAAAGCTAAAAATAGAAACATTATAGGAGATATTATTTGCATTTTTATGCCAATAGATGTAATTTTAGATATATATGATGTATAATAAAAGCCAATTGCAATTTCTAATACATATATGATAAATATTAATATACATAATATTAGGAAAAAGATATCATCATTTGGTACAAAGATTGAGAAAATATCATGAATTGTGCTAAATATATTATTAAGTTTATTATAAAATATAGTGTGTTTGATATATTTACTAAATATAGATGAAAAATCAGTTATTTCAATGATAAAAATGATATTAGAAATAGAAAATAAAACTGTCAAAAAAGTTAATATTGAAAAAAATATTTTTGTTGTTAGTGAGTATGAATATTTTTTAATGTCATGTTTCAAATTTATACCTTCTTCCAACTATTATAGATTTATCAAATTATATCATCGTAGCTATAAAACTGTAAAGCATTTATAATTAATAAAATAAATTTTTATTTTATAGTAAATAGGAAAAAATATTCACAAAACACGGTTGAAAAAATAAATGTTTTGATGTAAAATATATAAGTATTGAAAAAAATAATCATGCGCAGACAAATATAGGAGGAATATATAAAATGGCAAAAAGAATACCGATAGCGCCGGGAGCGTCACTTAATGTTATTGAAACAGATAAATTTAAAACAAATTTTATCTCCGTCAATTTTATCGCTCCTCTGTCAAGTGATACAGCGTCTCTTAACGCTCTTTTTCCCGCAGTTCTCCGCCGCGGTACAAAATCATATCCGACCACCGCGAAAATAAACGAAAGACTTGAGTATTTATACGGCTCCGGAATAGGAACTCGCAACTATAAACGCGGTGAAATGCAGATAGTAGGATTTTCCGCTCATGTAATGGATAACTCTTTTACCCCTGACGGAACAGATATACTCGGCGGCACGCTTGACTTGCTTTGCGAGATGATATTTTCCCCGAAAATTACTGACGGAGGATTTGACAAAGCATATGTAGAAAGCGAAAAGCGCAGCCTTACCGATGCCGTAAAAGCCAAAATCAACAATAAGGCGCAGTATGCGTATATCCGTTGTCAACAGGAAATGTGCCGTGGCGAGGCTTATGGAGTTCAAGAAACAGGAACAGTTGAGGATATTGAAAAAATTACTCCAGACACTTTGTTTTCACAGTATAAAAAAATAATCTCCGATGCAAGAGCTGAAATTTTCTATGTAGGAAGAAACGCTTCTGAAAATGCCGAAAAGGTCGCAGATAAAATGAAAACCGCGTTTGCGTCAGTAACGCGCATTGAATCTCCGATTCCTTTAACCGAGGTTATAAGAGAAGCTAAAGAAGTACGTGAAATTGTCGAGGATCAGCCGGTAGCACAGGGAAAACTGTGCATGGGATTCAGAACCGGTACTGTGCTTGATGACGGAGATTATCATATATTTACCGTCATGAACGAAATATACGGTTCGGGTACATCATGCAAACTGTTTATGAATGTGCGTGAGAGACTATCGCTGTGTTATTATTGCAGTTCATCTCCAGAACCGAGAAAAGGTGTTATGTTCGTATCAAGCGGAATTGAAGTTGAAAAGAAAGACGTGGCTCAGGCTGAAATAATCGCTCAGTTAAATAATATAAAAGAGGGAATTATATCAGACGAAGAAATGGATTCGGCAAAAAAATCTCTACGTAATGGCTATCTTGGAATATCTGACAGTGCAGGCGGTATTGAAAGTTGGTATCTTGGACGCAGACTTGCTGGACTTGATGATTCACCGGAAGAAGCGGCTGAGAAAATTGAATCGGTTACAAAAGAACAGGTAACTGAAATGGCGAAAAAAGTAACGCTTGATACAGTTTATTTCCTGCGCGGAACACTTCTTGAAAAAAATGAGGGAGGAAACGAATAATGGCTGAAATTATTAAAGTAGAGAACGAGTTTCTGGGCGAAAAATATTATGTGACAAAGCATAAGAGCGGACTTGAAATATATGTTTTCCCGAAAAAGCTCACTAAATATTACGCACTTTTCGCGACACGTTACGGCGCGATTGACAATGCTTTTAAGCTTGAGGGAGAGGACGAGTTTACACGTGTACCTGACGGAATAGCCCACTTTCTTGAGCACAAGATGTTTGAAAATGAAGATGGTGTAGATACATTTGAACGATATGCTAAGTTTGGAGCGTCCGCTAACGCATATACTTCAAATACAATGACAGCATATCTGTTTTCATGTACCGAGCATTTTTATAACTCACTTGAGATACTGCTTGATTTTGTAACGCATCCATATTTTACTCCTGAAACAGTTCAGAAAGAACAGGGAATTATCGGTCAGGAAATCCGTATGTATGAAGATAATCCCGGAAACAGACTGTTCATGGGATTGATGGAAGCTATGTATGAAAAAAATAACATGCGTATCGATATTGCCGGAACAGTTGAGAGCATTTCGGAAATTACGGCGGATATACTTTATAAATGCTATAATACATTCTATGATCTTTCAAATATGGCGCTTGCGGTAAGCGGAGATGTTGATGTTGATAAAGTTCTTGAAGTTGCAGATAAAATTCTAAAGGTATGCAATGCGCAGAAAATTATTCGTTGCTATCCTGAAGGCGAAAAAGCGGAAGTATTCAAAAAAAGATACAGCGCAAATCTTCAAGTTGCAAAACCGATGTTCATGATTGGAGTAAAGGATATCGATATAAGTTCAGATCCGAAAATTCGTCAATGGAAATCGGCGGCGGTAAATATTCTTGACTCTATGCTGTTTTCACGCTCAGGCGCATTTTATAACGAATTATACGACCAAGGACTGATTTCACCGAATCTCGGATACGGGTATGACCATGCAAAGACTTATTCATTTAATATCATATCCGGTGAAGCGGATAATCCGGAACTTATATATGACAGATTTGTGAAATATATAGATGATAAAAAGCAAAACGGTCTTGACAGAGATGCGTTTGAACGTTGCAAGAGAGTTGCATATGCCGCAAATGTATGTTCATATGAAAATACGGACTATATTGCGAACATGCTGATAAACAACGTTTTTGAGGAAACCGATATGTTCGGATATACTGATATTATATCATCAATAACTTTTGAAGATGTGACAGAACTTCTTAATAAAATATTTAAAGAGGAATACTACACAATGTCGGTAGTAAATCCGATTGAAACTAAATAAAACGGAGCATAAAGATAAATGAATACATTATCATTTCCCGGACTGGGAATAGGTGAGTTCTCGATAAACTCCGTTGCGTTCACGATTTTTGGCAAAGATGTTGCATGGTATGGCATTTTAATAACTCTTGGTTTTGTGCTTGCGTTCTTTTATGTGCTTTACCGCGCGAAGTTTGAAAAAGTTAAATCGGACGATATTCTTGACCTTGCGATTTTTGTTATAATATTCGGCATGATTGGAACACGATTGTACTATGTTATAATGAAATGGGACAATTATGTAGTAACCGGCGGATACTTTTGGGAAAATGTAAAAGACACATTTATAAATATAATTTCGGTATGGAACGGCGGACTAGCCATATACGGCGGACTTATTGCAGGAACGCTTACAGCAGTAATATTTGCAAAAATCAAAAAAATAAAATTCACAAAAATTCTTGATATGCTTGCGCCTGCTGCTATGATAGGGCAGATAATAGGCAGATGGGGAAATTTTTTCAATGTTGAGGCATATGGTTCTGAAACTGAGAATATCTTCCGAATGGGAATACATTACTCAAACGGAGTAAAATATGTTCATCCTACATTCCTGTATGAATCAGTATGGAATTTAATAGGATTTATTATCATTAATATATTTTACAAGAAGAAAAAAGAAGACGGTCAGATATTTTTAATGTATATGACTTGGTATGGATTGGGTCGTTTCTTTATAGAGGGACTTAGAACTGATAGTCTGTATATCGGAATTTTCAGAGTATCGCAGATTGTGGCACTTGCTACATTTATAGTAGGAGTAATACTGCTTGTTCGCATTGGAATGAGACAGCATAGAAAAAAGGTAGAGGCAGGCGACTATGAAGAACTTTACTCCGCAGATAAAAAATCTAAACTTGCACATGAACCGGACGAAGTTGCGCTGCATGAAGTAAGAAAAGAAAATAACGATGCAGAAATAGATTTAAATGATAAAAAAGAGGAATAATATGGCTAATATAATTGATGGAAAAGCGATAGCATCACAGGTTCGCGGTGAAATTGCGGACGGGGTACAAAGATTAATTGAACAGACTGGGGTAACTCCCGGTCTTGCGGTAATAATAGTTGGCGACAATCCCGCGTCTCAGGTGTATGTGCGCAATAAAAAGCGTGCATGTGAAGAAGTGGGAATGTATTCTGAAGTTTATGAACTTCCGGCTACTACTACTCAGGCGGAACTTACGGATTTAGTTCGACGCTTAAATAAAGATAATAAAATTCATGGTATACTTGTACAGCTTCCGTTACCGAAACCGCTTGATGAAGCTGAAATTATTGCGGAGATAGACCCTTCAAAAGATGTTGACGCATTCAGCGCATATAATACAGGAAAAATAATGATAGGGGATTTTGATTTTCTCCCATGTACACCAGCAGGAGTAATGAAATTGCTTGAAAAATCCGGAATTGAGGTTTCGGGAAAAGAATGTGTGGTTGTTGGACGTTCAAATATAGTTGGAAAGCCTCAAGCAATGCTTTTGCTTCATGCAAATGGTACGGTTACGATATGCCATTCCAGAACTAAGAATCTTGCAGAAGTGACAAGACGTGCGGATATTTTAGTTGTGGCAATCGGAAAGGCTGATTTTATTACAGGGGATATGGTAAAAGAAGGAGCGGTAGTTATCGACGTCGGAATGAACCGCAGAGCTGACGGTAAATTGACAGGAGATGTTGATTTTGCGTCTGTTGAACCGAAAGCATCATATATTACCCCTGTTCCGGGCGGAGTTGGTCCTATGACAATTACCATGCTTTTACAAAATACACTTACTTCAGCCGTGAATTTCGCAAGAAAGACATCTTTAAACTGATTAATTAGATATAAAAGCGTTGGAAATATAACTATAATAAAGCATAATAACGAAAAAGAAAATAAATTATTAATATGTTGAGAGCACTCTTGACACATATATATTAAATATGGTAAAATAAATACTGCCGCATGGTGTCAGGCTGAGTTTATAAAAGGTCAGCGTATATCGCGCGCCTGCCTGATTCAGCGAGTCATATATGAAAGTGAGGTGCTTTTCGTGTTCGCAATAATTGAAACAGGCGGAAAGCAGTATAAGGTTAACGAGGGCGATATTATCTATATCGAAAAGCTCGAGGTTAACGAAGGCGATAAAATTACCTTCGACAAGGTTCTCGCAATATCCAAGGATAATGGTTTTGTAGCAGGTACTCCTACAGTAGCAGGTGCAACAGTTACCGCTAATGTAGTTAAGAATGGCAAGGGCAAGAAGCTCTACATCTTAAAGTACAAGTCAAAGAAAAACGAGAAAAAGAAAATCGGTCACAGACAGCCCTATACTAAGGTTCAGATTGAAAAAATCGGTTAATTAAACCGTTCATAATTCAAGTTATGACAAGAGTTGTTTTTTATAAGTCAGACGGAGTTTTCTATGGCTTTGAGGAAAAAGGTCACACCGGATACGGCGAAAGCGGAGATGATGTACTTTGCGCGGCGCTTTCCGCGATGACAATGCTTATAATCAATACAATAGAAGTTATGTATGCGTCTGATGTTGAATATACGATAGATGAGGAGACCACAGATATCCGCGTAGTTGCACGAGCAGCTCTTCCGGAGAGCGGAGCCGATGAAAAAAAGCAGTATGCGATAGCCGGTCTTATTGAATCGTATTATTACCAGTTAACCGATATGACCGAGGATTATTACGAATTCCTTGAGGTTGACGTTTCGGACGAGTATATTTAAGTTCGTCCGCAGAAAATTTGATACGGAGGTAGTAAAAATGTTAAGATTAAGCTTACAGTTCTTTGCACACAAAAAAGGTGTTGGTTCAACAAAGAACGGCCGTGACAGCGAATCAAAGCGTCTTGGCGTAAAGAGAGCTGATGGACAGGTTGTTACAGCAGGTAACATAATCGTTCGTCAGAGAGGTACAAAAATACATCCCGGAAACAATGTAGGAATCGGTTCCGATGATACCCTCTTCGCTTTAATCGACGGAAGAGTAAAATTCGAGCAAATTGCTAAGAACAAGAAGCGCGTAAGCGTTTACGCAGCAGAATAAGATTTTTATTCGGTTGATTTAATTTTTAAGAATAAAAACAAGCGGTCAATGTGCTTTAAGCATTGACCGTTTTTCTTTTTATTTCAAAAAAATTTCATCTTGTGAAATTCAGAGATTATATACACACTCTCCGTTTTTATAAGTTGATAAAACTTTTATATTTTTAATGTCGCCTTCGGGGCAGGTAAGCGGATTTTTATCAAGCACTGCAAAATCAGCGGCTTTTCCGATTTCGATTGAGCCTTTGTTTGCTTCTTCAAAATATTGATATG
>CALWTV010000214.1 GCA_944384555.1 uncultured Clostridia bacterium
ATTTATGAACAGCGCGGAGAATAGTAACTATCTCTTTTTCGGTAGGAAGCGGAATCGGACCGGAAACAGTCGCACCGTTTCTCTTTGCCGTTTCAACAACCTTCGCAGATGCAGCGTCGATCAGGGTATGATCATAGCTTCTGAGTTTTATTCTGATTTTTTCGTTTACTGCCACAGTAATCTGCCTCCTTTGTATCAAAACTAATGGGGCGTTTTGTCGGAACACCATGCCGGGTGTTTCCACCCTTTCCTCAATAAATCCGGACTTTGAGCATAAGTGAAATTACCATGCAATCAAATTCCGGCTGCAAAGCGGTCAGATATAAAATCTGAAAAATGTTCCGTTTCAGCTTTCGCCCGGTTAAATATCGGACATACTCCACGAAAATTCCCCGCTATCCTTGACAGTAGGTAGGATAAGCGGCAACCTCTCGTTTCATCGCACATCAAGCTTTATCATTATACTACATAAAATAATCATTTGCAATAGTTTTTTGACATTTTAAAAAAATTATGTTTGTAGAATTTACAAGAAATTTAATCTCACTTTTTGTGCATATTGACATATTATTTTTGTTGATATACATTTAAATAAAAATTTCGGTATGTATATTGATATAATTCATAAATTATGATAATATATATATGAAGTAATTTAAATACAAGGTGTTATCACCCGTTTTTTCAAGGATTTATTATGATAGAAAGACAAAAAAAGACATTTATTTTATTATCTGCGGCCGCATCTGTCATCTCCCTTATCGGCGCAATTTTTATGTACCTTGCTTTTGCATATCAATTTGACAATAAAATACAGCATTTTGATTCTGGGTCAATATACTTTATCATATCGACATCGGCGATAATAATATCTTTAATTTTAGCATTGATATCAGCGATTTGTATAAGAAAAAAAATTTCAATATCATCACCGCTACCTTCTCCGAGTATATCGATATTTTCATCTGCACTCACCGGATTCATGTTTGTGGCATACGGAATCATGAGCCTTATAGATTTATCAAAGCCTTATGACTCAAAATTTGAAATAATTTTGCCGATTTTCGCAATAATTTCAGGCGTTTATTTTATTCTCAGCGCCTCCTCAATTGATAAAAAATCAAATGCTTACGCTGTATGCGGAATTTTTCCGGTAATATTTTCAGCGGCTTCACTGATGTCCGTATACTTTGACCGCTCAATGGAGCTCAACAATCCAAATAAAATAATGCTTCAAGTTATGTATATTTCATTTATGCTTTTCTTTGTTGCAGAATGCAAATTCGCGCTTGACCGCCAAACACCGGAAAAATATTTATTTTTCTCAGTATCTTCTGTTATAACAACCTCGCTTGTATTTGTGCCACGCCTTATTTTAATTTTGACGGCGAACCCTAATTTCAAATTCGATTTAATGCAAACAGTACTTTTAGCTTCCCTTTGGATTTATTTTATTGTACGTACTTTCACTTCGATATCAAATTTCAAGGAATACGTACCTGCCCCGATTCAATCCGATGCGGAAAAAAATATTGACGCAGAAAAAGAATCTGCAAAAAACTAATAAAATTTATAATGCCACAATATAGAACACGGAGGATTTATTTAAATGGATAACAATATTTTCGATACCGAAAAACAGCCTTCTGCGCCGTCACTGACCCTTGACCCGTTCGGGAGTGCCGCTGCGGCAGAAACAGCCCCAGAACCGGAAATTAAACAAGAGCCAGAACCCGTAAAACTCGACGAATCCTCACTATCTCCGGAAGAACAGAAAATCGTCAACGATTTCGCCGCGAAAATAGATATCACAAACTCAAATGTAGTCATGCAGTACGGAGCTTCCGCTCAGCAGAAAATCGCAAACTTTTCAGATACCGCACTCGAAAACGTGAGAACAAAAGATTTCGGCGAAATGGGAGATATGATGGCGAATCTCGTTGTCGAACTCAAGGGAATAACAGAAGAAGATGAAGACAAGGGATTTTTGGGATTTTTCAAAAAGCAGAACAAGCGCATAGCTACAATGAAGGCAAAATATGATAAAGCTGAAGTCAGTGTAAACAATATAGTAAGCGCGCTTGAAAATCACCAGATAACTCTGCTCAAGGATATATCCATGCTTGATAAAATGTATCAGGTAAATCTCGATTACTTCAAAGAGCTTACCATGTATATAATAGCGGGTAAGAAAAAACTCGCACAGGAACGCGAAACCACTCTTGTTCAGCTTCAAGAAAAAGCGAAAACTACCAATTTACCTGAAGATGCTCAGGCGGCAAATGATTTCAATGAAATGTGCACCCGTTTTGAAAAGAAATTGTATGACCTTGAACTTACCCGTATGATTTCTGTACAGATGGCTCCGCAAATCCGCATGATTCAAAACAACAACACCATAATGAGTGAAAAAATTCAGTCTACCATAGTAAACACAATCCCTCTCTGGAAATCACAGATGATTATCGCTCTCGGATTGTCGCATTCACAACAAGCCATGGAAGCTCAGCGCGCGGTTACAAATTATACAAATGAACTGCTCAAGAAAAACGCGGAAGCACTTCATCAAGGCACAGTCGAGATTGCGCGTGAATCCGAACGCGGAGTTGTCGATATCGAAACCCTTACTCATACAAATCAACAGTTAATCGCAACACTTGACGAAGTTCAGCAAATTCAGGCTGAAGGCAGAGAAAAACGCCGTGCCGCAGAGGCTGAACTCGGCAGAATAGAGGGCGAACTCAGAACAAAACTGCTCAATATCAAAAAATAAAGAAAGCTCAAAAAAAATTGATTAGCATATTTTATAGTAATCAGTTTTATTTTAAGGAACAATTATGATTTCAATCAGTACCAGCAATCTCGCGCTTTGCTTCGGCGCGGACACCATACTTGAAGATGTTACTTTTGCCGTTGAAGACGGTGACAAAGTCGGAATTGTAGGTGTCAACGGAAGCGGAAAATCTACTCTTTTCAGATTAATTAAAGGCGAATATACTCCATCTGACGGAAATATATTCATAGCTAAAGACAAAAAAGTCGGTCTTCTTGAACAGGACGACGCATTCAATATAACTAAAAAAATCGGCGATGCGGAAATAGGAGACACAGTTCTTGAACAGATGTATGCCGCATTTCCGGACTTATTCAAAGCAGAGGCACGTCTTGCGGTGCTTGAAAAATACTTGCATGACAATTCCGAAAAATCATCGTCTGATGAATATCTGCGTGCGGCAGAAGAATACACAAACCTAAATAATTTATACATTGAAAATGGCGGAATGCAGTACAAATCAAGATGTGTCAGCTTGCTTGACAAGCTCGGGTTTGATGAATCCTTTCATGCCCTGCCGGTATCAAAGCTCAGTGGTGGTCAGCGCACACGCCTTGCGCTTGCCCGTCTGCTTTCACAGGAACCTGATATTCTTATGCTTGACGAGCCTACAAACCATCTTGATATTGATACTATGGTTTGGCTCGAAAACCATCTTGCGTCATACAAAAAAACTGTGCTTCTCGTAAGCCATGACCGTTATTTTCTTGACCGGATTACAAATAAAATTATCGAAATTGAGTATAAAGTCGGAAAATTATACAACGGAAATTATACTCAGTACGTAAATCAGAAAGAATTTGACCGTGCCGCTCAGGAAAAGCAATATAAAAATCAGCAGAAAGAAATTGCCCGTATAGAGGCATATATCGCACAGCAGCGAGCATGGAATCGCGAACGAAACATTATAGCAGCTGAAAGCCGTGAAAAAGCGCTTGCAAGAATGACAAAAATCGAGAAACCCAAAAATGCTCCGAAATCGATAAAATTTTCATTTACCGGTTCAGGAGAAAGCGGAAATGACGTGCTCTATGTAAAAGATTTGAAAATGGGCTTCGGTTCAAGAGAGTTATTCTCGGACTTATCATTTTTAGTAAAAAAGCGCGAACGTGTATTTATCAGCGGTGCCAACGGCTGCGGAAAATCCACACTCATAAAGCTTCTTATGGGAATTTTAACTCCGCTTGACGGAAAAATTGAATACGGTTATAATGTAACTGTCGGATATTACGACCAGGAAAATCAAAATCTCGACCCAAATAAAACCGTACTCGATGAGTTATGGGACGAATATTCTACTCTCACGCAAACCGAAATCAGAAATACGTTGGCGATGTTTCTTTTCAGAGGCGACGACATAGAAAAAAAAGTATCAGTTTTAAGCGGAGGAGAACGTGCACGCCTTACACTCGCCAAACTGATTTTGTCAAAAATGAATCTGCTTATTCTTGATGAACCTACAAACCATCTTGATATAAATTCACGTGAGGCGCTTGAAACTGCGCTTCTAGGATTTGATGGAACTATAATCGCAGTATCACATGACCGTTACTTTACTCAAAAACTTGCCACAAGAATAATTGAAATTGACAATAAAAACGGCTGTCATGATTATCTCGGCGGATATGATTCATATTTGATAGAAAAAGAGAGATTCAAAGCTCAAGCAGAATCATCATCAGTTTCTTCGGAATCAGATAATACAGAATTAACCTCGACAAAAGAAAAATATCTCGCTTCACGTCAAGACGCGGCAAGACTGCGTAAACAGCAACGCAGACGTCAGCAAATCGCTGATGAAATAAAAAAACTTGAATCAGAACTTACTCAAATAGATGAAGAATTGTTCGGTGAAGCCGCAACTGATTATGTGCGCGCCGCTGAGCTTGACGAAAACAAAACTAAAATCGAAGAACGGTTAATGGAGCTTTACGGAGAAGAGGAAAGCTTTTCTAAAATTGATTGATTATATTCTGTAAATAAGATAAGTTTTCTGTTTTTACTAAATGTATAAAAATATAAGGGGAGATTTAAATTAAAAACAATCTCCCCTTAATGTTTACCTATTCAAAAAATTTCAGCAGCTTTTCTATTTTTTAAAATATTTCCTATATATGCAACCATATCGTTTGTAGGTTCGAGCATCATGCCCGTATACGTACCATCTTTATTATCAAAAACTATCACATATGGATTTTCAGGATTCATATTAACGCAATAGCTATAAAATTTCAAACTTGATGCCAATTTAGATAATTCAGGGACTTTTTTCCATTTTTTATCTGGAATCGGCATAAACAAAACCATATCATCCATTGACATTCTCGCCAAAGGGATGACTCTGCTTCCTTGGACACGTTCAATTTCAAAGTCCAAATTTTCAGAATCAACACTATGACCGCGAGGTTTGATAACATAATTGAAAGAGGTAAGTTTATACCTGATAAGCATAAAAACTCCGGCTGTCAAAAGACATACCGCAAGCAGCTGCATAATAAACGGAGACACTATTCCAAGACCTGACGAAATAAAAAAGATAATTCCTCCTGCAAGACAGACGATGCAGGCAGCGTTTATTGTGGAATCATTATGAACAGGCGTGAACTTCAAGCAAATCCCCCCTTTTCAAAAATCTGTAACATATGATTTTCACTTATTTGGAAATATGTTAAAGCTGAGTTAAAATATCTCCAAAAAAAGCGCAAGACCGCTTATTGGGCGGTCTAGATATTTAATTTACGCTTCTTTTTTTATTATTTCCTTACCATCATAAGAACCGCATACTCTGCAAACGCGATGAGCTAAATTAAACTCGCCACATTTAGGGCATTTTACCATTGCTGGAAGATCTAATTTCCACACATTTGAACGTCTTTTGTCTCTGCGGGCTTTAGAAGTCTTTTTCTTCGGTACTGCCATCTAAACGACACCTCCTTCGCTTCTAATACACTATCATTAATGCTCCAGTATATTATACTATATTTTTTTTTATTTATCAAGTAGTTTTTGCAAAATTGCAAATCTCGGATCGATTTCTTTCTTTTCCGATTCCGGAGGACATTCGCAACCGCCCTCGCTCTTATCTTTACCGATAGGTTTGCCGCATTTTACACATAATCCCTTACAATTTTCATCACAGAGAAAATCATTTGGAAACTCAAGCATAAGTTCTTCCATAAGCTGAGCGTCAATATCGAGTTTTCCGTCATTCATAATAACATAATCATCACTATCTTCGTCAGACAGCACTCCAGACTGAGCGACTGTACGGTCAAATTGAAGTGAAAACTCACCTTCAACCGGTGCAAGACAACGTGAACACTCGGCTATATATTTTATTTTGGCAACCGCATTAAGCGCGATATATCCGGCATAATCGGTAACTTTTCCGCTTACCGAAACCGATTCCGGAAATTTAATTCCATACGGCGGCAGGACGGCGTCATCTCTCTCGGAATAAGAATTTATATCAAGCAGATAGTCAAAATAGATTTCATGTTGTTTTCCGCTGACTATCGGACTCATATCAAGAATCATAACCGCTCCCCCTTTTTACAAATCCACAATACGCTGGCTTTTTTTATTATATACAATTTTAAAATGAAAATCAAGAGCATATATTTAATAATATTTTAATTAATAATTAACTGTGCTTCAAAACTGTAATCCGCGTTCAATTTTATATATTTTCGTTATACACTTGTAAATTATATAAATTTCTGATATAATTTCTTTATTAACAAAAAGCAGGAGGACAATTTCTTGAGCAAAGTAGGAAAAATTATTAAATATTTTTTTACATTTCTGATTATTTTATTTTGCACAATGATTATTTTGCGTATATGTATGCATGATGACCAAAGTTTATTTAAATCTCTATATGTTGACGATACTCTGCGTACCGCATATTTCCAATCCGGCGAAGACTTTAAAGTATTGACTCATAAAATTGCCGAAATAATTTCAGAAGACGGTTCTTTTATCGCATATAATATGAGGTACACTCCAACAGCAAACAGACTTCAAATTGCGGTCAGATACAATGACGGCGTAATCGACAGTGTACAAGGTGAGGACTATTCATCTGACAAAGCGCCTTTTTCATTCACCCTAATCGATAATAACGGTGTTTCATATTCTCCAAATCCGAATTCTCAAACCGCACATAAATACATGTATAACTACGTAATGCTTATATTTGACAACGTTAATATGGACAATCTGAAAGACGGTGAAAATTTTTCAATCAGAATGCACATTTCTGACACGCCAGATGAATCTAATGTATTAGCCACTCTGCCCATACATTACGGAGAACAACCTTTTGAAGAATACAAACTCTCTTCATCTGAAAAAAAAGCACTATCTGAATAATTTATATCGGGGATACCATT
This sequence comes from uncultured Clostridia bacterium, assembly GCA_944384555.1. Lineage (GTDB taxonomy): Bacteria > Bacillota > Clostridia > Oscillospirales > CAG-272 > CALWTV01. The sequence continues at coordinate 7,228 of CALWTV010000214.1, forward strand.
TACCGCAAGGCATCCCCGATTTATTATTTACCTAAATATTCAAAATATTCCTCAAGACACATACCCATTTCATATATTCTTGTCGCATGGTATCTTCCTACAAAACGATAATGCCACGGTTCATAGCTTATTCCGGTTATTTCGACTTTATCTTCAGGGAACCTCAGTATAAATCCGAATTTATGGGCATTTTGAGAAAGCCATGTGAACGAAGCGGTATTTCCGAACGATATATCAGCTGACGCAAGATTATGCATATCAACACACAGTCCGCTCTGATGCTCGCTTGTTCCGGGAATAGCTACTACTGCGGCGGCTTCCTTGCGTGCTTCTTCCTCACTCAAATTCGGATACATAGCCACACGCTGATTAAATAAGCTTACCTGATAGTCATAACTGCGGTATCCGCTTGTAACAGAAACATCTGTTATATTATTCGCGTGCATCTCAAGGAAAAGTGCCTCAAGCGATTTTTCAGCGGCTTCCCTCATCTGCTGAGTTGCCCTGCCGTCCTTTCTGGTATTTACAACGTCTATCAAATCATCTGGGACATAATCCGATGAAAGAGGATTGTCAACATTTATGAGTATAAGATATTCATCAGGATTTTCAGGATTCATATATTTTTCATATTCCGCCAAATCCGCTTTAAATTCGATTGCGGGTTCTGTAAAGCCTTCTTCGGACCCAGGGTCTATAGGTCCTGCGTCTTTAAGCAAGAACTCAACACTTTCATAAACAATAGCTGACTGATTTTCCTCTGAATTTTGCGTTTCTTCATCTGCATTTGTATCGGAAATTACATTTCGTGAAAATTCAACTATTCCCTTTTCATCATCTATTGAAAGTGTGACACCTTTCATATAAACATCTATAAAATCAGACGGAATCCATAATTTTTCGCCTACAAGAAAAGATTCACCGGAAAGCCGTATTTCCTGCCCGTTTACGTATGCTTTTGTAGTACCAACCTCAAATGTGACCCATTCTGCTGATTCAACCTCAGTACTGTCAGCAGGAGTTTCTGTATTTGAATTTGCATTTGTATCTGTATTTTCAGTGTCAGTCTGGCTATCAGTTTCTTCCAACGTTTCCGTTTCAGCAGATTGCAAAGTTGGCTGAAATATAGGCTCTCCTGCGCTTGTTATTACAAATCTCATTTTATGGACATCACCGGTTACAGTCATTGAAAGCATTTCCGCAATCTCAGAAAAATCTATAAAAATTATATCATTTTTTCTTGCGGTATCAGCCGACACGGTATTTTTGTTCTTATCACTTCCATATATATAAGTAATTTTGTTAGGTACGCCTTCGGTTTTAAAGAAATCGATAGCCATAAGCACCGAAACACCTGTCATCATAACTGCCGCTACAATTAAAAAAGCTACAAAACGCGCAAAATATACTTTCATCAAACTCTCCCTCCGCTTTTTAATTCTGAACTTTTCCGCCTGCTGTCTGCGCCGCCTTATCTCCATAGTTTCCGGGTCAATTGCCGGAGTTCTGTTTTGTTTTCGTCTCTGTGCCGCAGATTGAGGATTAATCCGGTTTTGATTTTTTCTTGAGTTCTGCCTTGGATTATATCTCGGATTCTGCGCCTGAACCTGCTGATTTTTTCGCGGAACATTTCTCTGTTGTTGATTTATGTGATTTCTGTTACGAGGATTATTTTTTGGTACATGTTGATTATTATTAACATGATTTTGTACCGGCGGATAATTTGGTTGATGCCTATTATTTACGGCTGTATTTTTTCTAACGTTATTATTTCCCAAATTAGGCGGCTGATACGGAACACGCTTTGATTTCTGCGGATATGCCCAACCGCCGCCATCGTTACGTCGATTCAATTAGCAAATCCGCTCCCTTCAATATAGCTTATAATATCACAAAATTAGTAATTCCCAGTTTTGCGATTATAATTACCTCAATATTACGGATTAAAACATTTTTGAAAGCTGTAAAAATCTATCGTTTGTATATCTGAAAAATTCCTTTATCTGTTCACAGTAAATGTAATCATGAGCGGGATTTTCGGAATATCTCGGACAGCCTCCGCGGCACAGCGCATATATTTTACAATTTTTACATTTTTCATTTTTATTTATGCGGCGAGTCAAAAATTCGACTGCTCTTTCACTAGATGTAAGCTCTGCAAAACCGGATTCTTTAATATTTCCTAATTTCCATCTTTCGAGTGAATAGAAATCACACGGATAAACATCACCATTACTTTCGGTTACAAACTGTATTGAGCATTCTCCACACATATCGCACGATTCGGGACGATAACCTGCGTATATCATAAGGAAATTATCAAAATGACGTATGCTCACCCGTTTTCCGTGAATAAAATCTGCATACCACAAATCAAACAGCGTTTTATTATATTTAAGCCAGCGTTCCGGAGATAATGCGAATTCCGCTTCGGACTTGTTTTTTTGTGTATCCATTAAAATCGCGGATTCATCAAGCGGCGCAAGACAGTTAATAAACTGAAGCCATGTATAATTTTTTGAGGTAAAATATTTATATGTACGTGCTGCGTATCGTGCCGCCTCGTCAGTTACCACCGACAAAATATTTACCTTTACACCGGCTCTTAACATTTTATCGCCCACCGCCATTACACGGTTATGAGTTCCCTTGTCGCTGCGGTCAACTCTGAAAGAATTGTGCAGAGAGGCGTCACCGTCAACGGACAGTCCCACTAAAAAATCTTCTTTCAGAAAATATTCTATAAATTCATCGTCAACGGCAATTCCGTTTGTCTGGATAGCGTAATTTACAGGCAGTTTTTTGACGTTATATTCCCGCACAAGACGTGAAAATTCTCTGAAAAATCCCACTCCTGCAAGAGTAGGTTCTCCCCCCTGAAACGCAAAGGACACCCCCCGCTTTGCATATTCAAACGCGCGGCGGATGAGTGTCTCGGCTGTTGCGATATCCATTATGGAATTTTTGCCGCCGCATTCATTATTATTTACATTCTCAAGCGCCCGAAGCTCTACTTCATTTCGATAGAAGCAGTATCTGCACGCAATATTGCACAGACCGGACGCAGGTTTAATCAATACAGACAGCATAAAATTTCTCCGGTTATTTTTTCTCTGCCATTATAAAGAACGGCGATGTAGGGGAATTTATTATTTTAAATTCCGATATGCATATTGTTCTTCGGTCAAGCGAGGGAAGATAATTTTCAAGTTCCCGACCTTCAAGTTCGCCCTCTGCGTGACCGGGATAAATTGCGATGAGCAAAATTCCGTCAGAAGAAAGCAAATCAAGCGCAGTTTTTACCGCAGGAAGCGTTGTAACACGTTGAGTTGTAACTGACTTATCACCGCCGGGCAAATATCCCAAATTAAACATTCCCGCCTTTATTTCTCTGTTTATATAATTTGCGGCATTGTGATGGGAATCATGAATCAGCGTAACTCTGTCAATTACACCTTGTTCGGTGAGAAGTTTTCGGGTATTTTCAACTGCTCCCTCCTGAATGTCGAAAGCGTATACATGACCGTTTTCTCCAACTGACTGTGCCAAAAATAATGTATCATGACCGTTTCCCATCGTAAAATCGACTGCCGTGTCACCGGTTTTTAAATGGCGAAGAATAAATTCCTTATGAAGTTCGAGTAAATCTACCATATTTGAGTCCTTATATTTCAATTTAACAACGCACTATTAAAGCTTAGTCGCTATATCCAGCAGTTTTGAGCAGTGCCTCTCCCTCAGCTTCTTTATCAACGCAGACTATGATATTTCCCATATCTCCGCTGTAAGCTAAAGATGAATACATATATTCAACCGATATATTGTTATCAGCCAAAATTTTTAATACTTCTCCTACCGCACCGGGTTTATTCTTTATTGAAACAGAGAGTACACTTGTAAGTGAAGCGGCGAGGTTTATTGTTTTAAGCTGAACTGCGACAGCCTCTGGGTCATCTACAATGATGCGGAGGATACCGAAATTTGTAGTGTCGGCTATTGAAATAGCTTTTATATTGATATTCTGTGAAGTTATAGTTTGAATAACTTCCGACAATCTGCCCTTGCGATTTTCGATGAATATAGAAATTTGTTTCGTAATCATTTATTTACCCTCCGAATTTAATAATATAGTTCAAAATGCGGAACCTATATATATTATACAGTATTTTTATTCTGTTTGCAATACTCCGCAAATATGATATTGTTTTATATCTGTTTAAAATGCTTATTTTATGTTTCTGCGGTCAACAACACGCTTTGCTTTGCCTTCAGACCTTGGAATTGTCATAGGCTCAACGAATGTTATCTTACCCGAAATGCCAAGTGTTGATTCCATTTTTGCCTTAAGCTGATTTCCGAATTCCTCAATACTGCGTACTTTATCCGAAAGCATTTCTTCAGACATTTCCACCTGAATTTCCATAACGTCAAGATTATTGACACGGTCTACATATATCATATAGTGCGGGTCAACTGAGCCCATTGAGAGCAGCACTGACTCAATCTGAGACGGGAATACGTTTACTCCGCGGATAATCAGCATATCGTCACTTCTGCCGCACGGTTTTTGCATACGCACGAGAGTTCTTCCACACTCGCATTTTTCATGTGTTATGCTTGAAATGTCATATGTACGGTAGCGAATTAACGGAAGTGCCTCTTTTGTTATACAAGTAAATACTACTTCTCCCTGAACACCGTCCGGAAGTACTTCTCCTGTTTCTGGGTCAATTATTTCTATTATGAAATTATCTTCATTTACATGCATACCGCATTGACATTCACAGTCAAAAGCAACACCCGGACCAGCTATTTCAGAAAGGCCGTATATATCATATGCTTTTATTCCAAGGCGTGCTTCTATTTCACGGCGCATTTCCTCACTCCATGGTTCAGCCCCAAAGAGTCCCGCTTTAAGAGAAAGTGATTCTTTATCAATATTATTTGCTTTTATAGTATCTGCGATATAGAGTGCGTAAGAAGGAGTGCAGCAAAGGATTGATGATTTAAAATCCTGCAAAATTTGTATTTGGCGAGCAGTATTTCCGCTTGACGCAGGAATAACTGCTGCTCCGATTTTTTCAGCTCCGTAATGCAGACCTAGACCTCCTGTAAAAAGTCCATAACCATACGAAACGTGAACAAAATCATTTTTTTCGGCTCCTGCCGCAGTTAAAGCGCGCGCTACACATTCACTCCACATTTCAATATCATTTTTTGTATATCCAACCACGGTCTGTTTTCCTGTAGTTCCAGATGATGCGTGAATTCTCACAAGCTGTTCTCTCGGAACCGCAAATAAACCATAAGGATAATTGTCTCTCAAATCCTTTTTACAAGTAAAAGGAAGCTTATGCAAATCATCCACAGTTTTGATATCATCGGGAGTTAGTCCAGCATCAATCATTCTCTGACGGTACATAGGAACATTTTCGTAAACTCGTCTGACAGTTCTCGAAAGATTGAGTGACTGAATTAAAAACATATCGCTTTTGCTTGCAGTTTCAATTAATTTGTTGTAGTAAGCCATTGCTTTAACCTTTCATGTATTTTTATATTAAATTTTTACACAGATAACTTTCAGTTAAAAAATTACTTTTATTTGACTTTATAAAGCCGCTTGTACGCCCATATCAAATGCCGAAAGATTAATTTCGAGAGCTTTTTCCGGAACACATGCGGCAACGGCACTGCGGAGTGCTTCACATTCAAATCCGAGCACATGAGACGCAAGACCGATAAGCGCAACGTTTGACGCCTTTACACTTCCGGCTTTTTTAGCGATGTCAACCGCGTCTGCCGCCAAAACGTTTACATTTTCCGCTTTAAGCTTTGATATAAGCTCTGTCGGGTATTCAGCAGCTCCGGTAATAACCGGCATAGGATTAATCTGCTGTGTTGAAGTGATAATAGCTCCCCCGATTTTGAGATTTGGCAGCCATCTTGACGCCTCAAGCTGTTCAAAGCTGAGAATTACGTCTGCCTCGCCTTTGCAGATGACAGGAGAATATACAGGTTCATCACCGTATCTTACATATGTAATAACGGAACCGCCTCTTTGAGACATACCATGAACTTCCGAAACTTTTACGTCATATCCTGCGTCAAGTGCGGCACGTCCGAGTATGCGGCTTGCAAGAAGCGAGCCCTGACCACCAACACCGACAATCATTATATTTTTAATCATCATTATACTCCATTATATTAATTTTGTTCTTCGTCTTTCGGTTTTGCCGTTATTTTGTTATTGCTCCAAAGCGGCAGAGCTGTTCGCAGAGTCCGCAGCCGGTACACATTGTATCATCGATAACCGCCTTATTATCTTTCATGGAGATACACGGGCAGCCAATTTTCATGCAAGCACGGCAGCTCTTACATTTTGCCGTATCTATTTTGAGCGAGGGCAGGCGTTTTACCTGTTTTAAGAGTGCGCACGGACGGCGGCATATAATAACAGAAGGTTCATCTGTGGCAAGCTCAGCTTTAATTGTTGCTTCAAGTTCACCTATATTATTGGGGTCAACTATTTTTATATGGTCTTCGTTTACTCCGACTGCCGCGCATACTTTTTCTATGCTTATATTCGGTGCAGGCTTTCCTTTCAAAGTCACGCCAGTGAAAGGATTGTCCTGATGACCTGTCATACCGGTGATTGAGTTATCAAGAATCAATACAGTTGAATGGCCGCCGTTGTATACGATATTCGCAAGTCCCGTAATACCGGAATGCATGAATGTTGAGTCACCGATAACGGCAACAGTCTTATCATTTTCGCCACGAACCATATTATATCCGTGAAGTGCCGAGATTGACGCGCCCATACATAAAGTTGTATCCATTGCGTTCAGAGGAGCAACAGCACCAAGTGTATAGCAGCCGATATCACCGGAAACATAGAGTTTGAGCTTATTCAGCACGTAAAATACGCCTCTGTGAGGACAACCGGGGCAAAGTACAGGTGGACGTACCGGAATTTTTTCATCAAGCGCTTTAAAATCAGGCTTTTTGCCGAGTACGCAAGCGGCAATAAGTTCAGGAGATAACTCGCCTTCTTTGGGAAGAAGATTTTTTCCGTCAACCGCAATTCCGAGAGCCTTGCAGTGAGCTTCAATAACTCCGTCAAGTTCTTCAATAACGATTACTCTTTCAACTGACGCGGCAAAATCACGGATTAATTTTTCCGGCAGCGGATTTACCATACCAAGTTTCAAGAATGAAACCGTATTTCCAAAACATTCTTTAGCGTATGTATAGCAAGTTCCGGCAGTTATGATACCGATTTTATTATCTGTACCATGTTCTATTTTATTAAACGGGCAGTTTTCAACATATTCCTGCAAATCAGCGAGTCTTTTTTCAACTACTGTATGGCGGCCTTTTGCATTAGCCGGCATCATTACATATTTCTGCGGATTTTTAACATACTCGCGGATTTCGTGTTCGACTCTATCTCTCTTTTCAACAGTACTGCGTGCGTGGGAAACTCTTGTGCTGAGTCTCAAAATAAAAGGAGTATCAAACTTTTCAGACAAATCATAAGCATCTCTTGCAAATTCAAGGCATTCGGCCGAATCTGACGGTTCAAGCATCGGGAGTTTCGCCGCAATTGCATAATGACGGCTGTCCTGTTCGTTCTGAGATGAATGCATACCTGGGTCATCAGCTACTCCGATAACCATGCCCGCGTTTATTCCGGTATAAGCAGTAATAAATAACGGGTCAGCCGCAACGTTAAGTCCGACGTGCTTCATTGCACAGAAAGAACGTCCTCCACCAATTGCCGCACCAAGTGCCGCTTCAAGCGCGACTTTTTCATTTGGTGCCCATTCAGCGTACATTTCATCATATTTAGCGGCAAATTCCGTAATTTCCGTACTCGGTGTTCCGGGATAACTGGAGATAAAACGAACTCCCGCTTCATAAAGCCCTTCGGCAACCGCCTGATTGCCAAGCATAAAATCCTTCATAATTCTATATTCGTTCGGTAACAAAATCCGAACTGTTCCCTTCTATGTTTTTCTTTATTTTTTCAAATTCATGTTAAACAATTTTTTATAAATTCGCATTTTACAGAAATTATTTGTCACGGTTATCAATTACACGTTTTGCCTTGCCTGCAAATCTTTCAAGCGACTTCGGTTCGCACAGATTAATTTTAGCGTCAAGTCCGAGAACGGTTTTGAGCTTAAACGCAATTTTATGCTGAAGATTTTCAAGCTCGGAATATTTTGTAAGCAGTGAACCGTCAAGCAACTCGATATTTATTTCAAATGTATCCATGTAGTTCTTAGTTCCGAGTACAATTTGATAATGACCGCCTACTTCCGGCACGCTGATAAGCACTGATTCAATTTGCGATGGGAATACGTTTACTCCCTTTATTTTCAGCATATCGTCACTGCGTCCTGTCGGTTTCGCCATTCTCGCATGTGTACGTCCGCACTCGCATTTTTCATAATCTATGCTTGTCACATCTTTTGTACGGTAGCGCAGAAGCGGGAAACCTTCTTTAGTGAGTGTAGTAATTACAAGCTCGCCGCTTTCTCCTCTGTTTTTCACAGCGCCTGTATCAGGGTCGATAATCTCAGGCAGGAAATGATCCTCTGCGAAATGCATTCCGCATCTATATGTACATTCGCCCGATACTCCCGGCCCTATAAGTTCACTCATACCATAATTATCAGTAGCAAACAAATCCCATGCCTGTTCGATTTTCGCACGCATTTCAAGCGAACAGCCCTCAGAACCGAGAAGTCCCAGTTTTACTTTTAAATCCTTACGCGGGTCGATTCCCATATCTTTTGCTACCTCTGCGATATAGAGGGCGTATGAGGGAGTAGATACGATAGCCGTAGTTCCAAAATCACGCATAAGCATAATCTGTTTTTCGGTATTTCCGCTTGATGTAGGCACAACTGTCGCGCCGATTTTTTCAAGACCGTAATGAAGTCCGAGCGCACCGGTAAACAGACCGTAACCGAAAGCAATTTGAACTATATCGTCATCGCTTGCGCCTGCCGCCATAGTTAATCGAGCGACTAAATCAGACCATAAATCAAGGTCATTTTTTGTGTATCCGACAACAGTAGGCTTGCCGGTAGTACCAGATGATGCGTGAATTCTGACGATTTTTTTGAGCGGCTGAGCAAATAATCCATAAGGATATGTATCACGTATATCCGCTTTTGTGGTAAACGGAATATATTGTATATCAGACAATACCTTGATTTTGTCAGCGGTAACGCCTGCTTCATCAAGGCGTTTTTTATAAAAAGGCACATTATCATAAACATAGCCGACCAATTTTTTCAGCCTTGCCAGCTGCAAAGCTTCTAGGTCAGCTCTCGGCATTGTTTCTATATCTTTTTGCCACATATTTTCCATTTTAATATCTACCTCCCGCGCCGGTATCATATATAAATAGTTATATCTCTATATGAAATTATAACAGAATAAAAATATTTATTGCCAACATAAAACATATGTGCCAGCAGAAATATGGCTAATTTTGTTTTTTATGGTATTATCCCAACGCATTTGTACATTTATTATAATTAATAATTATACATTTTTTATCGTATTTTGTCAAGTGCGATATGTCCTATTTGATTAATTTAACGCGTATCAGCCATAATAAAATTGTATTCTACAAATATATTGCCGAGTTGAAGCATTTTTTAGGCTGTATCGTGTCTTGACACGTTAATTTTATAGTGATATAATTTAATGAATATTATTTTTTCGACAACCAATTATACGGAGGATATACTTCATTATGCAATGGACTTCATTAAATGACCTAAGAGAAAAATATCTCTCTTTCTTTGAATCAAAAGGTCATCTAAGACTGCCGAGCTTTTCGCTTGTTCCAGTCAATGATAAATCGCTTTTACTTATAAATGCCGGAATGGCACCACTCAAAAAATATTTTACCGGTGAGGAAGTACCGCCTTGCAGACGTGTAACCACCTGCCAGAAATGTATGCGCACTCCTGACCTTGAGCGTGTAGGAATAACCGCGCGCCACGGAACTTATTTTGAAATGCTCGGAAATTTCTCTTTCGGCGATTACTTTAAATCTGACGCTATTCCGTGGGCATGGGAATTTTTAACTAAATGTCTTGAAATGCCGGAAGATCGTCTTTACCCCTCAATTTATGAAGAAGATGAAGAAGCTTTTGACATATGGGTAAACAAAGTCGGCGTTCCTGCTGAAAAAATAACCCGCCTTGGCAAAGCCGATAACTTCTGGGAACACGGAAGCGGTCCCTGCGGTCCTTGTTCTGAAATTTATTTTGACCGCGGTGAAGAATACGGCTGCGGTTCTCCTGACTGCGGTCCCGGCTGTGACTGTGACCGTTTCATGGAAATCTGGAACAACGTATTTACTCAGTTCAACAGCGATGGTAACGGTCATTATGAGCTTCTCGCAAGCAAAAATATCGATACCGGTATGGGACTTGAACGCCTTGCATGTGTATTTCAAAATGTAAACAGCATGTTTGAGGTAGATACAATACGCCATATTCTTGACAAAGTCTGCGAAATTGCCGGCAAAAAATACGGTGACAACGCAAAAGACGATATTTCAATCAGAGTAATTACCGACCATATACGCGCGTCAACTTTCATGATTTGCGACGGTGTGCTTCCTTCAAACGAAGGCAGAGGCTATGTTCTGCGCAGAATTCTCCGCAGAGCCGCACGTCATGGAAAACTTCTCGGAATAAACAAGCCGTTCTTGTTTGATCTGTGCGATACAGTTGTAGAAGAAAATGTCGGTGCTTATCCCGAACTCAAGGAAAAGCATGAT
>CALWTV010000215.1 GCA_944384555.1 uncultured Clostridia bacterium
TTATTTCGTTAATGTTCGTCATTGTTCAATTTTCAAGGAGCTGTTCGCTTTCGCTTTAGTGTCGAAAGCTTATTTATTATATCACATCGTCTGTCGTTTGTCAAGCCTTTTTTCAAACTTTTTTGAAATTTTTTCTTCGCTTGGAGGTTTTACCCTCAATCTTTCGACTTTCTCTCACAGGCGACTTGTTTATTATATCACATTCGCTTCGGTTTGTCAAGACCTTTTTTATTTTTCTCAAAACTTTTTTTGAGGTTACCCTCTCGATTAGTTTTGATACTTTCCATTTTATCTTGATTTTTCCTTGCGTTTGCGGCTCTCATCAAGTGCCTGATTATTATATCATATACCTCCCCCTTTGTCAATACCTTTTTCACCTTTTTTTCGATTTTTTTCTCTCTTTTTTCTTTTTTACTCTTCCTACACTTTTCCTTCCTTTTATTATATAGCGTTTTTAAAATTATTTCTGATTTTATTTCCGCTGTCTTGACTATCACCAAAAAAACAGTATAATTAAATAAAAAACAAACGGAGGGACATATAAAATGAACAACAGAGAATGGTTTAAAAGCGCAGGCTACGGCATGATGATTCATTTCGGACTTTATTCCCTGCTTGCCGGCGAATACAGGGGCAGACGCACTCCCTATTACGCTGAATGGGCGCAGTCATACTTTGCAATTCCAAATGCGGAATATGAAACTCTCGCTTCCTCATTCAATCCCGTATACTTCAACGCTGACGAATGGGTGAAATTAGCACGTGACAGCGGCATGAAGTATTTCGTTATCACATCAAAGCACCATGACGGTTTTGCGCTTTTCAAATCCAACTGCGATAAATTCAATGTAGTTGACGCGACACCGTTCAAACGTGACATAATCGGCGAACTTGCGGAAGCGTGCGCCAAATATGGGCTGAAATTCGGGCTCTACTATTCGCAGGAACTCGACTGGCACCACCCACACGGCGGCGGCTATACAAACTCAGATGGTTGTGCCGGCGTATCATGGGATAATTCATGGGATTACACGGACAAAGCTAAAAAAGATTTCCAAATATGCTTTGACGAAAAAATCAAGCCGCAAGTGACGGAGATTCTCACAAATTACGGCGATTTATGCCTTATATGGTTTGACGTCCCGCATACAATCACACCGGAACAAAGCCTTGAGCTTAATCAGCTCGTAAAAAAATATCAGCCGGACTGCCTTATAAATTCGAGAATAGGAAACGGTGCTTACGATTACGTATCACTCGGCGACAATGAAATTCCCGCGACCGAACCTCCCAAAGAAGCGGATAAAAACATCGACCCGAACTCACTCGGCGGTTACAAATATTCACCCTATGGACTTTATGAAACCGCGGCAACTCTCAATGACAGCTGGGGATTCAAATATTATGACCAAAACTGGAAAACAGCGGAACAGATAGCACAGACACGAAAAAAATTGAACTCAATGGGAGTAAATTATCTGCTGAATGCCGGACCGGACGGACTTGGAAGAATACCGTCATTCTCTGAGGAAATTTTACTCAAAGCCGCTGAAATTTACGGTAAATAATTTCAATAATCAATTTAAAAAAGCGGATTAGCTTTAGTAGCTTTTCCGCTTTTTATTATTAGAATATCATTCCTGTGTTTTTGCAACCCATTCTGCCCATCTCGGGTCAGCCTTTATTTCCTTTTCTACTTGTGAATAATCGGGATTGCAATAAAACGGCCAGTCACTCGGCAAAGTCCTCGCAATATTTTCCGCTTTCCCGCTTGTGCATTTCACAAATCTGACTAAAGGAGCAGTGAAATAATGCTCTTCGCCGTCAAGCAGTTCCTCAAGAGCTCTCGCATGATTCAAGGCTTCGTACAGAGATTCAAAAGCCTCATCATGATAGCCGCGTTCCCATTGAAGTCTTGACAAATATAGATATAACTGTATCAAAATACCGTTATATTCGCCCAAATTTCCGTCATCGCAGATAAGATAGAACAAGTCTATTAACTTCGTAATTTTGTGTATAGGCATATCGCTTTCATAATGATGTACATTATTTATAATCCCGTATACGAACTGTTCCGAAAATTTAGCGGCGAGTTTGAGCAGTGCGTCACCGATATAAGCGGCTTCTTCTTTTCCGTCATAAGCGGCGGCAAGCAGAATTTCGCGCGAATGTTTAAGTGGCGGCTGTTTATTTGCGTACATGGCCGCTTTTTCATTCTCGCCAAAATTCCGATAAAGGAGTACCAATATTGAAACAGCCCTTGTAACAATAGTATTATCAGAGGCATTTTCAACTAAATTTTCACATATTTTCACAGATTCTGTCCAGTAATCGTTTTTTCTGTGTCGGTCATAGTCATGACACATAAAACCCTCGTCATCATAATACAGCCATTCCATGTGACGTCTCCAACCCGCCTCGGAAAGCGTATCCGCAAGCGTTATCAGCAGTTTTTCGTTATTGGGAAATTCTGCAAGTCCATGACGCAGTATGGCAAGACATTCGTCAACCCATTCATCATCGCCCCTTGCTTTTATGCCGTATGCGTCAATTTTTGCGATAATCTCATCGATTTTTTTATCCCTCTCGCATTCATATCCAAACAATTCGTCTATGGTAATGCCGAAATAATTAGCGATTGCGGGTATCAGCTCCATATCAGGATAAGCCGCATTGATTTCCCAGCGTGAAACCGCCTGACAAGTAATGCCGAGTGCGTCCGCAAGGTCTTCCTGCGTGCGGCTGTCACGTCTGCGGAGCTGTCTGATTTTTTCCCCTAATTGTAACGTCATATAAAATCACTCCTCAAAAATTAAAACATAATCCACCGGTGTAATTTCAATATATCATATATCTGTATAAAAGTAAATCATCAATCAATTGTATAATATTCAACTATTAATTTATAAGCAAAATGGAGCAAACATCAAACTGGGAATCGCAAACGGTTCGTACAAAATCGGCTTAATATAAGAACTAAGGGCTGCCAGAGGTTTCTCTTTTTTGATGAAACGGTTTTTTACCGAAGGTAAAAAGTTTCTCTTCCGATAAAAAGAGAAAAAAGTTTTAATAAACAAATCAATACAATAAAATTTTTTGCGCATAACCATACAATTACTAATACTAAAAAATAAAAAAAGCTCTTGACAAAACTGCTAATACTGTGTATACTATATATATACAGTTATAACATAGCAGGTGATGAATTGAATATTTTTATTGACAATAGAAGCGGTATACCAATATATGACCAAATTTATACTCAAATCAAAAATCAGATAATAAGCGGAGATTTGAGAGAAGACGAGGCACTGCCGTCAATACGCAATCTTGCAAAAGACCTTAGAATCAGCGTAATTACAACAAAACGTGCGTATGACGAATTGGAAAAAGAAGGATTTATTTATACACTTCCGGCGAAAGGCTGTTTTGTCGCCCCCAAAAACGCTGAACTGATAAAAGAGGAAAATTTGAAAAAAATAGAGGAATATATGCAGAATATATCCCAACTTGCCGCGGCGTGCGGGCTTAGCAAAGCGGAACTGATTGAAATGTTCCGCATAAATCTGGAGGAATGATTTTTATGAACGCTTTGGAAATTAAGAATCTAACAAAAAATTACGGCGGATTTAAACTTGACAATTTGAATCTGACTCTGCCCGGCGGCTGTATTATGGGGCTTATCGGGGAAAACGGTGCGGGAAAAAGCACAACTATTAAATTAATTCTCGATATGATTTCCCGTGACAGCGGCACAATTAAAATTTTAGGCAGGGATAACCGTGAAAATATACAGTTAAAACAGGATATAGGTGTAGTGCTTGATGATGTGGGAATACCCGAATGTCTGAACTCAAAGCAGGTCGGCAAAATCATGAGCCATACTTTCACAAATTGGAATGATAAAATTTTTGCTGATTATCTGAAACAGCTCTCAATTCCGCCAAATAAGCCGTTCAAAGAATTTTCACGGGGCATGAAAATGAAATTGGGAATTACCGTTGCTCTGTCGCATAATCCCAAGCTCCTAATTTTGGACGAAGCGACTTCAGGGCTTGACCCCGTAATACGCGATGAGGTGCTGGATATATTCTCGGATTTTACCCGCGATGAAAACCACTCGGTTCTCATATCATCGCACATAGTAAGCGACCTTGAGAAAATCTGCGACTATATCGCGTTTCTGCATAAAGGGAAATTATTGCTATGTCAAGAAAAGGATATTTTGCTTGAGCAGTACGGAATACTGCACTGCACGGAAAGTCAGCTCTCGGAACTCGAACCTTCGGCAGTCAAGGGTAAAAAAATCTCTCCCTATGGAGTCCAGGCACTGGTTTTGAGAAACCGTATTCCGGCACAGATGGGAGTCAGTCCGGTGAGCATTGAAGATTTATTTATATTCATGGTAAAGGAGAGCGTTTGATTAATTATGAACGGTCTGTTATTAAAAGATTTTTACATGGCGTTTGAATATTGCCGCGCGTTTTTGTTAATGGTATCGGTGTTTATTGCGGTGTCATTTTTCGGAGATGACAACATCTTTTTCATAATATACCCGACGCTGATTTCGGGAATACTTCCGATGACGCTAATTTCGTATGATGAGCGTGACAAATGGACACAGTATAGCGGAACTCTGCCCTATTCAAAATCGCAGATTGTCTCAAGCAAATATATCACGGGGCTTTGTTTAGGAGGTTTTTCATTTATACTTACAATGCTGGCGTCTGTCGTCAGAATGAATATAAACGGAGTCTTTTCATTAAGCAAACTGCTGTTTATCGGAATTCTATTGTTTATACTCGGTTTGCTCGGACCAAGTCTGCTGTTTCCGTTTGTGTTTAAATACGGTACCGAAAAAGGGCGCATTGCGTATTACTTGATAATCGGTGTGCTTTGGGCGGGGGTAATGATGTTTATGAGTATCGGTTTCGTCAATTCAGATACACCGATTATGAATATAGGAAGTAAACTGGTATTTATAAATACCGTAAGCATATCCATAGCTTTAATTATATGTGCGGTTGTTATCGCGCTCTATCTGATGTCATGGTATCTATCGATTTTGTTCTACCGCAGGCGTGAGCTGTGATTTTTAATCAAAGATTTGCCGTAAATAAATTGTAAAAAATAAAAATTATATTGATTTGCTATTGCTTTTTATAATGAAGTATGATAGAATATTTATACATGATTATTTTTTTGTAATTAATTTTTGAATTAAGGGGATTATATATCAATGGACATAGTAATCGGTATAATTTTGCTTTTAGTATCCGTATTCCTCGTTGTCGCGGTATTGATGCAGCATGGTAAGTCAAAAAATCTTTCCGGAACAATCGCCGGAGGAGCAGAAACCTTTTTCGGAAAGTCAAAAGCTCAGACCATAGACAAGAAGCTCTCCAAGCTTACAACCGTTGTTGCTATTGTATTCGTTATTATTGTTGTGATTCTTTATGTTGTACAGCCTGATACTGATTATGATAAGCTCTATCAGGAAGCGCTTGATTCAATAAATGCCGAGCTTGCCACTGCTGAAAGCGGTGACGGTGAGACAACAGTAGCAGATGGTGAAACTACCGCTGCAACAGGTGAAGAAACAACCGCAGCAGAAGGCGAAACTAGCGCAGCAGCCGAAGATACCACAGTGGCTGAAGAAACCACTGCAACTGAAGGTGAAACAACTGCGGCAGCTGAAGAAACAACCGCAGCAGAATAATATTTGGAATAATACCGCTTTTGGAACTATGCTCCTGAAGCGGTTTTTTCGTTGATATAGATTAATATTTTAGGAAAGGAAGTAAAAATTGAATGGAGATAAAGGAATTTGAAAATTTAAAACAGCGGATAATTGAACTTGTGGAATCTGAATTATATGTGCCGCTGAGAATACGTGACTTGTATTCATTTATGATTTCGGAGCCGGAAAAATGTCCTCGTGAAGATTTTGAAGCGGCGGTAAAATCGCTTGCGGATTCGGGACAGATTGCGTATACCGCGAGGAAAAAAGTACTCTCAGCTAAGGCGGCAGGATATATAAAAGGAAAATTTTCGGATTCGGGAAAGGGATTTGGATTTGTAATTCCCGACGCAGAATATAACAAAGATGAGGATATTTTTATACCGCCGGATTATAAAATGGGGGCGATGAACGGCGATTATGTAGTAGTGCGCCCGATAGAGAGAAATCAGCGCGGATACGGCAAAGGAAACGAGGGCGAGATAATCTCGATAATTGAACGCGCTCATAAAAAGATAATCGGCACGTATTACAGAAGCGCATTTTTAAAAGGTGACGATACAATTGTACCCGACAATGACAAACTCAAATCGACGATTATAGTAAATAAAAGAGACAGCGGCGGGGCGAAAACCGGCGATAAAGTAGAGGCGGAAATTACGCAGTATCCGGACGGAAGTTTTAAAAGTGTAGCTATTGCAAAGGTAACGGATATACTGGGTGACGCATATTCAAAAGAAGCGAATTACGAGGCCATTTTACGTGATAACGGCGTGAGAATGGAATTTCCGAAAGCGGTGCTTGATGAAGCGGAGGAAGTGTCGAAGCGTGAGATTGTGCCGGACGGACGTCTTGATTTAAGGGAAAAGATTATTTTTACGATAGACGGTGAGGGAGCGAAGGACCTCGACGATGCAATATCGCTTGATATTACCGAAAGCGGTTATTTGCTGGGAGTGCATATTGCCGATGTATCGGGATATGTTGCCGAAGGAAGCGCGCTTGATTCAGAGGCGTTTGCGCGCGGAACGAGCATATATTTTACTGATAAAGTGGTTCCGATGTTACCGAAGGCATTGTCAAACGGAAGTTGTTCGCTGAACGGTGGAGTTGACAGATATGCGCTTTCGGCATTGATAACGCTTGACAAGAGCGGGAATATCGTGTCGGCGGAGCTTAGCAACACGATAATAAATTCAAAAATCCGTGGAGTATATTCAGAGATAAACGATATTTTTGAAAAAGGCGAGCAGTCAGAATTTTATGAAAAATATGCTCATGTGTACAAGACCCTGCTTGAGATGAAGTCGCTGTATGAGATACTGGCGGCGAAATCACGCAGAAACGGTGCGATGGAGCTTGACAGTGACGAAGCGGAGATAATATTGGGCGATGACGGAATGCCGGTTGACATAGTTGCGAGAGAAAGAGGAATCGGTGAGCGGTTGATTGAGCAGTTTATGTTATGTGCGAATGAAGCAGTTGCGTCATGGCTTACGGATTTGGGATTGCCGTGTGTTTATCGTATACACGAGGAGCCGGACCCGGAAAAAATCCGTGCGTTTGCGATATTCGCGCACAATCTGGGAATTGACACAGGTAATTTAAAGAGCAAGAAAGTACATCCGGCACAGCTTGCGGATATAATGGATAGGGCGCGTGAAATGGGAATCGGTGAAATCGTGTCGGGAGTGCTATTGCGTTCGATGATGAAAGCGAAATACAGCACGCAGTCAAAGGGACATTTCGGGCTTTCGCTGAAATTGTATTGTCATTTTACTTCACCGATACGGCGTTATCCTGATTTATTTGTTCACCGTTTGGTAAAAGCGGCGCTCAGCGGAAAGATTACTGCTGACAATGCGAACATTTATGATAAAGCGGCAGACGCGGCGGCGTCAATGTCTACGGAAAACGAGATGAAAGCGGTAAATTCCGAGCGTCAGATTGAGGATTTATATATGACTTTGTATATGTCGGAGCATATCGGAGAAGAGATGGACGCGGTAATTTGTTCGGTAATGTCGTTTGGAATATTTGCGAGAACGGACAAGCTCTGCGAGGGTCTTATTCCGATAAACACGATGGACGGAATGTTTATATATGATGAGAAGTCATATACGCTTACTGGTGGCAGAAAGAAATATTCGCTCGGGGATAAAATCCGCGTTAGGATAGAGAATGCGGATATAATCACGAGAAAGGTTACGATGTCGCTTGTGTGAGTATAAATAATATTGGGGGAGTGACTTTTTAAAAAAAGTCACTCCCCCAAACCCCCTCTTCAAAAACTTTTAAGAAAGATTTATTTTGTTTCGTTTTTTCCCTCCTGGTGAATGCTTTCAAGCTCCGCTATTTGAGCTGCGTCATATTCCGTTGTTTCATCAGTGATTAAATCGATAATCTGCACCGAACCGGAATTTTCATCAACAATTGCGGCATAATATGATAACGGTGCGTACATTAGCCGAGACTTTTCAAAAATCGGGTCTGATTTAAACTCTGCATACGGCGAGCGGCAGGCGGCGTGTTCGGTTATTATACATTCGTCATAATCGAAAATGAAATAATGATAGCTTCCATCACTGCATTTAACATCATACACTAGCTCAGACATATTATCATCGTAAAAATCGTTGTACAGAGGGTCTATACTGATGATTTCATAACTGGTTAATGCGGCATCGTCTTCCGAAATCTCGTTTATGAATTCGTCCAAATAATCCGTGAATTTTGAATAAGGGTCATTTTCAGTGACAGCAGATTTACAAGAGGATATACTTAAAAGAATAAATATTATTAGCATGGATTTTAAAATATTATTGATTTTCATAGTAAAACCCTTTCTTTTAATTTACGGTATATTCCATTTACATTTTAATTTTATCACCATAATTTACGCAAGTCAATTGATATTAAATTTGTATATGTAGAAAATTATCGGCTCAATTGCTGGTTGAATCCGTGAGAAATATGGAATTCAATCAGCAATTGCTTTATTTTTTATGATGTTCTGATATAATGTACACATAAACTGATTGCCGGACAATTAAGTTATGGCGATAGTATAGAAAATAACTCCGCATGAAATTGAAAGGAGAAATATATGTTTGACATGGAAAGCATAGGACGCAGGATATCGGAGTTTCGTAAGCGAATGAATATGACACAGCTTGAGCTTGCGGACACAATGAACATCAGTTTTCAGGCAGTTTCAAATTGGGAGAG
>CALWTV010000216.1 GCA_944384555.1 uncultured Clostridia bacterium
CCTGATCTCCCTCGGTATTATTGAAAAAGAAACGCCATACGGTGAAAAAGCGTCCCGGAAAGCGATTTACTCCATTGCGGACAATATGTTCCGCTTCTGGTATCGTTTTGTGCCGGAAAATAATTCAATAATCGCCCGTGGCGCTGCTGACTTGGCATACAAACGCATTGAACCACATCTGTCCGACTATATGGGCAAGGTGTTTGAGGAGATTTGCAGGCAATATCTCTGGAAACTGTTGTTAAACGGCGAATGCCCGGTGGAGTTTTCCTCTCTTGGCCGCTGGTGGGGCAACGATCCCAAAGAAAAACGTCAGACTGAAATTGATATTCTCGCCGAGCAGGATAAAAACACCGCCCTTTTCGGGGAGTGCAAATGGACGAATGAGAAAGTCGATCTCGGCGTTTTGGAAACCCTCGTAAAGCGCAGCGAGCTGTTCCCCTACAAGAATGTCCACTACTACTTCTTTGCCAAAACCGGCTTTACCAAAGGCTGCACCGACCGGGCAAAGGAGATGGGAAATGTGGCGCTGGTGAGGTATGAGGATATTGTGAGCGGGATGTAATATCACATTTGAAAGAGAAGCCTCCTTTGACGCTATGATGCGGGTTGAAGGAGGCTTTTATATGAATAGGATGTTTAAAAGGACTTATATTTCCAATCTGTTAAACACTAGCAATAGGAATGGTCATTAAAATTAAAAGCATAATCAGGCAGATCAACGCATTGCGAATACAAATATAAGATGCAAATACAAGATTGTTTCTGATTATATTCCTTGATATATTTCTATGAATGCAATCATCATATTTGATTTTTGTATCATTATTATCTGAGCTCAGATCGATTAAATCAACAACAGACATAGTATTTTCTACAAATAAAACTTTTATGGCCACGATGCCTGCCGACAATAGATATAATATAGCAAATAGTAAGATAAAAAAAGCTGTCCAATGTAGCCAAACAAAAGAAAATCTATTAATTATTGTATTAATCATTCCAGAAGAAGCCGTGATCAATGTAATTGCAATAGTAATCCCGATTACATTAGTTTTGGCTTTGTCTTCAAATTTGTTTTTTGTGTCAAATGCCTCTAAGTATTTCTGCCGAAAACTGTCTATAGAAATCTGATCAAAATTAGCCAAATACGAAAAGTTGCTTTGACAATCTGGATTTTCTATTTTCTCCTTTAGCGTTCTATTTGCTTTAATATATGAAATTGTAGGTAAAATTTGTTCAAAAACTTTTTTTAACCACTTTTTCATCGTTTACACCGCCAATAGTTCTTCAACAATTGCTTTTTCAATTGGTATATTACAACCGGAACTGAGCCAGCCCCATTCTCCTGTAGGATTCACTTCAATAAAATAGTATTTATTATTAGAAATTATTAGATCAATTCCGCCAAATACCAACTTCAATTTATCCATTAGTTCTAGTATTTTATCTTTGACATTTTGAGGTAAAAATGTTTCTGTATACTGTAAAGTCTTCTTCGGATTTTTTCTCCAATCCCCAACAATATGTTGGCCATTATTGGTAATACTAACAGGATATATTTTTGAGCCTATAACGGTAACTCGTAAATCAAGCTTGTTTTCTAGATATTCTTGCAAAATAATTGGAGCGTCATTAATGTTTTCATCAAGAAGATCTTGACCATTGACCATAGTTGAATATGTAAATAATTCTTGTGTGTCTGTATAAAACAAAGCAGTATCTAATGGCTTAACAACATAATTCTTTGTCAATGAAATATACTCTGGCACCACATTACCTATATATGTTTGAGGTACATGTAATCCAATTTCTTTAGCACATTTCAGTTGATAAAGTTTATTTTCAGCTTTATATGTACTGACGGGATGATTTATCCATTTTGCTTTTCCAAAAACAATCAAATTACGAATGAAGGAGCTCCATTGGCTTCGATATAATTGTTCATGCAAATCATATTTTTTATGTGAGCGTAAAAAAACCGGTGCTCGAAAATAAATTCCTTTGAGAGTGCGGTTGCTTACCACATATAAGTCGTCATCCATATATATGGTCATCGTTGCATTCTGTAAATTGTACAATATTTTATATTTGCTAAAATGATCTCGGTTTAATCGGATATATCGTACTTTCCTCTCATATAATTCATAGCAGATTAAATCCGTTGAATAATCAATGGAAGAAGAAATAATTAAATAGTCAACTTCATTCACCTTTTTGATCCTCTCCTGTCTCAATATCACATTTTTTAGAAGTTGGTTTTTGGGGATTATTGCTTTTCATCATAGCTTTATTGGAAATGTTTTCAACCCAAAACCCCTCCTTGGATTTATATGTACATCCGTCAGGATTTTTATTATTAATTGACACCTCATATCTTTTTGCTTTTTCAAGAATAATGTGTTCTTTCATTTTGACATCTCCTTTATATTAAACTAAAAACCATATAAATTGGAAAAGTTCGTTTGCGAAATACAGATTTAAAAGCTTTCCGGCACTAATGCCAACTTGTTGATTGATTCGTGAGCTCTGACAAGGGAATCATATACAGCCAAAACATCTTCAGAATCCCAAGTGCGCAAAGATTTTTCGTCAATAACCCCGGCGCTTTCCCTGATAATTTTAGCAAGCTGTTCTTCGTCGGCAACAGCAACGACCGCCTGAACAGCCGCATTGCTTTGTGCTTTTCTAAGGTTAAGGATCAGACTGTCAATAGAGCCTTTCGATTGCACTTCAAACACATAAATAGCTTTACCCATATTGCCGATCTTTGCTTCCCATATTGCATCTACAACAGCACCGGCTGTGATTTTTACTTCCGCCCGACTATCAAATCCAAGAAGCTCTCCAATAGCGACCAGCTTTTCTTTGATTTCATCGTGCAGGGATTTTGAATCGCTGACAGTCGTTGGCTTCTTGGACTCAGAGACAGGAATTTCCGCAGATTTCTTTTCGGCAAGTGGTAAAACCTCGTCCCATAGAAAATAATCGACGGCTAAGAGATCATAATTCTCCGCACCGGATTTCTTTAGTTCTTGGGCAATTTCTTTTGCGATGATACAGACTTCCTTGTATTTCTTCCCTGTGTACTGGTAATTGTACTTTGGCATATCGGGAATACCCAAGTATCCAAAACAAAGAATCGTTGTCTTATTAAAGATTACATATTCTTGAGGATTAGCGTATGTAAGAAGCTCGCTAATTGTCGCTGGTCCCATCCCCTTTACGGATTTCAGAAAAGTATCCCAGCGCTTTTCAATGGGAACCGTACCATAAAGCAGCTCCGCTAACTGCTTTTTTAATAAATTGAAGTCGTTATCAACAAGCAACTTATCTACAACATATTTTTTGTTTCCCCAGATGAGCATAGACCAAAGCTTGCTGATGTATTCAAAGAAATCCTCCTCAGTCATTGCCAACAGCTTTGCTTTGGTAAACGACTGATAGTAGTTTCTGCGCTCTCTTCGTTCCGTCCAATGCTCCTCATAATAGACGGAGTTTTGTTTTTTCAAAAAAGAAGAAATAGCTGCACTCAACTTCTGTACATTCATGCTGGAACCTCCATATTATCCGTCCACATTTCGCACTGGCTCATAACTGTCTGGACGGCATCATCCATACCCTCCGGCGGGTACTTATGCTTTTTGAGAAGACGTTTGACCAACCGGCGCATACCGGCTCTGGCGCTTTCTTTCTTCTGCCAATCAATCGTCCGGTTTTTACGAAGCAGATCCGTCATCTCCTTTGTGATGGCGATCAGTTCATCGTGCTCATAGAAATCTTTGATTGCCTGCGGCTTGGTCAAAGCATCGTAGAAGGCAAGTTCATCGGCGGTCAAACCCAACTTTTCGCCCTCAGCATTTGCGTCTGCAATTTCCTTTGCAAGTTTCAGAAGTTCTTGTATAACTTCCTCATTCGTCAGCATTCCGTTCAGGTAGCG
>CALWTV010000217.1 GCA_944384555.1 uncultured Clostridia bacterium
CTTATGATAATGCTGTTTGCGAGAGTTTTTTCAAGCATTTTAAGCGTGAAGAAGCTCACAGGAGATGTTACCACTCCAAGCAGGAGCTCTTTCTTGCTGTGTTTAAGTACATTGATGGTTTTTACAATTCCCAGCGTCCTCATGCTTCCCTAGGCTGGCTTACTCCTGATCAAGTTGAGGATAACTTTTACACGGAGCTTTAAGTTGTTAATTTTTTTCTAATTTCCTGTCCACTTTATTGACTATGGTTCAATGGCAATCCTTTTAGGTGAGCTATCGTCGCAGCGGTGAGGGTGACTACAAGTGCACCATGAAAGAAGTTCAAGCGATGATGCGTGATGCTGCAATCAAAACGCAGGATATTATGTTTTGAAAATTAAGAAATTGAGGGTAAAATTGTGAAACGTGTTCTAAAAAACGCTGTATTTCTATTAAAATATGCTCAAAAAAAATGCAGTTTTTTATTTGCAACAACAATCATGTGTTATACGTTTGCTGCATTAATGCCTTTGATCAATGTAGTAGGTATAGGAATTGTTGTCGATGCACTGCTTAATCAAAAAAGCAGAATGGAACTTCTGCACACCGTTCTTGCTTATGTTTTATTTCAACTATTAATTTCATTGTTAACAGAAATTTTTGCATTTATTGATAACATAGCAGTTCGCAAAGCCTCAGACATAACACAAAAAGACTACATACGTGATGCTATTTCTATAAATTATCATTATGCACAAGATGGAAGCATTTTAGATTTGAAGAAAAAATCCATGAAAGCTCACCCCATTTGGCTTTTGAGAGATATCGGTATCTTGCTAAAATATGTTATACAGTTTTTCGGAATAACCTATTTATTTGTCAGTATATCTCATTGGTTTATTTTAATCATCATAATAACTTCTACCATATCAATAGCATTATCCTTAAAAAAGCAAAAACTGGAGTTTGAATTTCAAAACGCTCAAGTCACAGAAAACAGAAAACTTGACTACCTGTATAAAACTATGTCGGATTATAAATATGCGAAAGAGGTTAGAATAAATCAAGCGAGTTCTTTTATACAAGAAAAATTTAAAAACATTCTTCTGGATCAAATGACAAAGCTAAATAAATTTATAAAGTGGTCAGTTGGTTTTGGAACGATTCAGACTTTTATCGTTGTACTTCAAACAGCTCTCACATACCTGTTTTTTTCATATCAAGTTTCGTTTGGGGAAATAAGTATTGCGGAATATACCGTTTTACTTGGCGCAACAACCCTATTAACATCTATTCTTTTGGGATTCTTTGAACATTTGGGAAAAATAAAAATAACACTCGATTATACAGATTTATTTCGTAAATATCGTGAATATGTTGAAAAAAACAGTAATATTTTATCGAATAACTCTTCTAAACAATTAATTCAGACAACTGAAGCACCTTGTATAAAATTTGAAAATGTTTCTTTTTCATATCCTGAGCAAGAGAAGGTCATTTTTAAAAATATCAACTTTGAAATTGCTGCTGGACAGAAAATTGGAATTGTTGGATTGAACGGTTCAGGCAAAACAACTTTAATTAAATTACTATGTCGTTTATATGAACCTACGGAAGGAAGAATTTTAGTAAATGGAATAGATATAAAGACTGTTCCTTATGAGGAATATTCAAAAATGGTTAGCATAGTATTTCAAGATTTTTTCCTTTTTGCTTATTCTGTTCAAGAAAATATAATATTCAATAAAGCGCTAGACGAGGAAAAGTTAAAAATAAGTATACAAGAAAGCGGGTTAGAGGAAAAAATTGCATCACTTCCTAATGGATTTGATACGACTGTATATAAAACATTAGATTCAAATGGTGTGGAATTTTCAGGAGGCGAAGGACAAAAATTGGCTTTAGCTCGTGCAATATATAAAAATGCCAAAATTCTCATAATGGATGAACCGACTTCAGCATTGGATCCAATTGCTGAGTATGAACTGTTTTCCAGATTGTATGGTTTTTCTGAAGAAAAAACAACTTTGTTTGTCTCTCATCGGCTTTCGTCTACTGCTTTTTGTGATAATATTATTGTTATTTCGAATGGCGGTATTGCAGAAAAAGGAACACACAGTGAATTGATGAAACAAAATGGAATATATGCACAACTATATAAGTCGCAAGCCAAATACTACGAAACGGAGGTGAATTAAATGAAACGATTATTAAAGAAATTATTATTTCCATTTGAAATTCTGAGAATTATTTCTCATTTTGAATTCTCATATATTTGGTGGAGCTTACCTCAAATCTTTATCGTTCCAATACTTTCTGTTTTATCTGTCTATGCTCCGAAATTAATTCTTGAACAGCTGACAGCTGAGCATTCTTATGCGAATATAGCTTTGACAATATCTATTTATTGTGGTGTTCTTTTTTTGCTAAAAAATATTAATGTTATTTTGTCTGAAAAAAGCAGGATTTCAGCTGATAGATTTTCGAAGCGGCTTCGTGTTGAAGTTGGCAAAACAACGATGCAGTTAAATTTATCTGATATTGAATCGCCAGATAAACAAGATGTTATATTGTTAGCTCAAAATGCCGAAAAATTAGTTGGTAGTTTCTCGATATTTCAAAAAGTAATATCAAATATTATCACGGTAATTACCTTATCAATAATTGTTGTTGATTTAGATATTATATTATTATGTGCGATATCTATTGTTTTAAGTTTAAAGATTTTTTTCTCAGTTTGGCAGTATTTATGCAACAAAAAGGTAAGAGAAAAATTTGCAAAGAATGAGCGCGTAGGTAATTATTTGCAGGGGCTTGCTTATTTTGATTTTGGCGCACAAAAAGAAATACGAGTAAATTCATTACAGACGTGGTTTATGACAAAAATTAATGATTATCGTAGTGAAATGCTTTACTTGCAATATCGCGATTTTCGGCGTAATGCAGCATTTAATATAATCTCGGCATTGTTAACCGCAGTCGAAGTCTTTTTGGTTTTTATTATTCTTATCAGCAAATATATCAAAGAATTAATTTCTATTGCAGATTTTACAATGTATTTTTCTGCTACTACTACGATAGCGACCTCTTTGTTTTCACTTGCATCAAATTTTGAAGCTCTTAGTGAGCAATCCTTGAATTTAGATGACTATAGAAAACTTTTCGATCTTGCAAATCAAGATACAAAAAAAAGTGATATTGTTGCAAAGGGAAAAAATATATTCGAAAAGCCGACAATTGAATTTAAAGATGTTTCATTTGCTTATCCTGGAACAGATAAATTAGTATTGAAAAATATAAATTTGACAATTCATAATAATGAGAAGTTAGTCATTGTAGGATTAAATGGATCAGGAAAAACAACTTTGATAAAACTTTTATGTAAATTTTACAAACCAATATTAGGTACTATTTGCATAAACGGTGTTGATATATGGGAAATTCCAAATGACGAATATTATCGTCAAATCGGAGCAGTATTCCAAGACTTTCAAAACTTTTCTTTTTCATTAGGTGAAAACATTGCTCTTTGCGAAATACCAGATGATGAAAAAATACTATCATTATGTAATGAATTAAATCTAAGTTCCTTTGTTTCTTCCACTCCCAATGGACTTCAAACATATATATCTAAAATATTCTCACCATCTGGAATTGAGTTATCGGGTGGTGAGGGACAAAAAATTGCAATACTTAGAGCTATATATAAAAATGCACCGATTTTAATATTAGATGAGCCAACAGCTAATCTTGATGCTAAAACAGAAAATGAAATCTATTCTGATTTCTTTAAAATATCCGACAACAAAACAACAATTTTTGTAAGTCATAGGTTGGCAGTGTCATCTATTGCAGATAATGTAGTCGTTTTTGATAATGGAAAAATTATAGAATATGGACAACACAAGGATTTGATGCTTCTTGACGGAGTGTACGCCGAAATGTACAAAAAGCAAAGTTCGTTTTACGTTTAATGTTTAATAAATCAAAAAGGTGATATTATTGCATAATTTAGTGTACGGTAATTTAATAAGTGAGCATAATTTGCCTGCATATGCAAGTAATATTATCATTTTTGAAGATGATTACTATATAATACAACATTCATCAGATAGTAGCAGTATAAATAATCTTATACGTTATAATATACATACTTCAAAAAAAAAGATATCATTGA
This sequence comes from uncultured Clostridia bacterium, assembly GCA_944384555.1. Taxonomy (GTDB): domain Bacteria; phylum Bacillota; class Clostridia; order Oscillospirales; family CAG-272; genus CALWTV01. The sequence continues at coordinate 4,157 of CALWTV010000217.1, forward strand.
TGTTTCAGTAATTAATGTATTTGTAAGTGATGGTAGAATATTATATATAAAATCAGAGCCTTATACAGACTTGTTGAGTTTATTTGAATATACGGGAAAAATTTATTTACTTGGAATCGGACATAACCTCATATCTGTTAATCTAAAAGGAGAATAAATAATGCAAAAATTATGTTTTTCAATTTTTAAATTCTCAATCTTTGCACTAATTTTCGGACTTATGATTTGTTCATGTGGAGAGAAACAGTCACTTTTGTCACAACATCCGACCGGAGTGTACAGAGAAACAGTTGTGTCTATACCTGATAATTATGGGGTATTTACTGCATCTGAATTTGATGGTAATACATTTTATACACCACTCTATTTGCTTGACAATGATGGTTCGTACTATATGGATCGTGAAACAAAGGAAATTTCATTTGATATAACAGGTTCAAATATAGAAGTAAGAAATTCTTTATCCTATGCGCCAAGTGATTGGACGTTTGATGACATAACGTTGTCAGCAGATCAGAATTATTTATTGACTTATACAAAAAATAGCAAACAAATTGCGACCATAGATATGCCGCGACTGTTTGATTATGATATTGAAGGTGATTATAACAAAATCGGTATTGATCCTGTTTTTTCAATTATAAAAATTGTCAAAGATAAAACTGAAAATATATACATACTTACAACAGAAGGAATATGCAAAATTGATTTAAGCGCTTCTGTTGTATGGAAACAAATCTCATTGTCTAATATATTTGACTTAATTATGGTAGATGATGAACTACTGTGTTTATACGGAGGTGACAATGAAAAAAAACTTGGTGTTATAAATAAAGCAAACGGTGAATTACAAGGTAACGTTGAATTACCAGATTGTATAAAATTTGCTTCAGGCATTGGGAATTCTGGTTCTGAAATATCTTTTTATGAGGGAAATTCAGGATATGATTTATATGCCGCTACACATATTGCTTTATACGGTATTGATATAAAATTAGATAAAGAAAATTCATCCTGCATTGCTGTAGAATGTGTGAATTGGCTCAACTCAGGTTTGTCTCCGTCATCAATTTCCGAGCTGTGCATAGCAAGTGATAGTGTTTTGACCGCAATCAAGAACAATGATAAAGAAAATCAGCTAATATTGCTTACAAAAATGTCGGATGATGAAATTAAAAATCGAAAAGTTCTGACTTTGGCTACCTTATCAAACGATTATGTTACTAATCTGGTGTTACAGAATGCAATTGAAACATTTAATCGAACAAACGATAAGTATTCAATCGTTGTTACTGATTTTACTGTATATGAAAATGATTTACGAACTACGCTATTTAATGCTGAGATAGCTGCTGGAAATATACCTGATATTGTTATTTTAAAGAAAAATTCCGCATCAGATTCAATTATCAAAACATATGAAGACAGCGGTCTTTTTTGCGATCTTGTTCCACTTATGAAAAACAATGAGCATTTTGATTATGACGGGTTGCTTGGGTATATTAAAAATCCTTATACTGTTAATGGCGAACAATATTTTTTCCCGCTTTCTCCCTCTTCAGAGACGCAGTTTGGTTCATCAAGTTATTTTAACGGGGTATTGACATTTGATGAAACGGTAGAATTTATTAAAAAATTACCCAATGATGTATTTTGGACAAACAGCAGTTATTCATTCAAGCTTAACTGTCTGCGCAGTACTTTAAATGATTATATAAAAGATAGCTCTAATTGCTATTTTGATTCTGATGAATATATATCCATGCTTAAAAATTTATCTTCAATTTCAGACAAAACAATCGAAGGTATAAAAATATCCAACGAATATTACGAAAAAGTACGGAACGGCGAGCTTAGAATTATTAGTTATGATCCGAACAGCTTGCTTAATTTTGTATACTTGGATCATAATATATGTGCAGACGCTGTATCGGTAGGATATCCAAATCAGGCTCGTAAATTGTATGTAAAAAGTAATATGGGTGTGTATTTCTCCATAACATCATCAAGTGAAAACAAGGACATTGCGTTTGATTTTCTTAATAAAATATTATCTTCATTTGAAGCAGTAAATTATAATGACGGAAACTACGCTTTTTTCTCAAGTGATGTATTCAGACAGCTTGAAAAATATATGGATAAAACGATAATATTTAATGATAAAAAAGCTTTAGTATATAATGATTCAGAAGTTCCCGATACGGCAAATGAAAAATATAAGCTCACTGAAGCAGACGCGGAAAGATATATTGCGTACCTCAACTCAGTTGACGCAATTTTACCAGAAGATTCCCCCGATATACAAAATTATATATGAAGAGTATTCTGCTTCATCTTCACACACATCTGAACATATCGCAGATGTTATACAGTCAAGAGCTTCATTATATTTATCAGAAAGATATGACTAATTTATTTTAATTTCATAAAACTTGTCGTTAATACAAGTGAAAAGATAAATAAGGAAGCCTTGGGAGTATACACTATACGGCGGATATTTTCAGAGTGTTAGCACTGTCGCAGTCGTAATTGATTTCACAGCCATAATTCCTAAGTATAAGAATACTTTGCGGGCGCAGATGTACAGGTTCAATGTTCACAAGAACATAGAGGGTATCAATATCAATATAAAGTTCATCGTCAATGATATACGGATATTCTTTTTCAGCAAGGTATGTAATGAGAGTGGTTTTGCCTGTTTTTGTAGAGGCTGCGAAAATGTATGCTTTTCCGTTTGCTTCTACTGCTCTCCGGCGTGCAGTGGAAATGTGGATTTATTATTCATCTGTCAAATCCACGAATACATGGAACATGCTACTCAGAACAAGCCGAAACAGTTATAATTTTTTTCAATTCTGTATAATAAACAGATTTTAAAATTGTTTTTTTCATTTCTTTTCGTTATTCATTTTATACTTATTATTTATCATTTTTTTTATTACCTTCATTACTATTTATAATATCATCAAACAGTTCAATAACTCTATTTTTCATTTTTTTGAAAAGTTTAATGTTTATTTTATAAAACATTTGAAGACCTTCCCGTTTTGACAAATATATGATATCATATCTATTTAATACCTCAATATGTCTAATCATGCTGGTAACAGGACAACCTATAATTCTCGCTATTTGGCTAGATGTAAGTTCATCGTTTTCTGCAATAATTTTAAGTATTTTTAATCTAAATTCATTACCACATACAACAATGAACTGATTGGTGTCTATAAAATCCACACTACTGTTTTCCATAATCCACTCTTCATGTCTATAACCAAACATTAGAAAAACTTTTTCATTCATTGTACGCGGACCATATACAATATATTGATTTAACAAAGTTATAGATACTATGGTATCATCTACAGCCTGCGAATCATATTTTATAGCATTACTGTAAAACTCTATATTAGTTTCACTTTGAATTTTTCTGAATACTTTTTCTATTTCCTGATAATGATTAATATGCAAATCACTTACAAGTGAATATATCTTTTTCATCAGTCCGGCTAATACTGAAATTGCGTAATTGAAATTGCCGAAAAGCAATGAAATCTGATACTTGAATTCAAGCGGGACATCAAGCGAATTTAGTGCTTCGATATAATTTCCCGGAGTTATTGCTGGTATCATATCTTTGTTTTCACTTTTTAAATGTCGTCCGAATATAACCTCTACCGTTTGACGGTATATAAGATCCATATTTGTCATCATTTTAGTAGTGAAACTATCAATATCATCATTAATAAAGTCAATCTGCGCAGAAAAAAATGAGGAAACAGGAGAAGCTATCCCGTTTCTGTTATAGAAAAGAGGATACAAGATGTCAGGAATTTCTGGAGCTTCACTTTCTATTTCATTGAAACATTCAATCATGAAACTAGTATCTTCAAATACTTTTGTATAATTTTTATCAATTTCATCTTTATTAAAATATTCAACAAAGAAAAAAATTGTATCATATATTTTCCCGATATTGGAACTGTATATCATAATTTTATTGGCTCCTGTATTTCTTATTTAATTTTCTGATAATATTTTATTATACTATAAATTACGCAAA
>CALWTV010000218.1 GCA_944384555.1 uncultured Clostridia bacterium
CATCCCATACCGCGTCCATTTCTGCAAGCGTCATGGACTGCATATCCCCGCCTCTCTCGTTTATCAGACTTTCAACGGCCTTAAATCTTGATACAAATTTATCGGTTGCTCTTGTTAAAGCAAGCTCAGGGTCAATTTTCAATTTACGAGATGTATTCGTAACTGCAAAAAGTAAATCGCCTATTTCTTCTGAAAGTCTTTCAACATCATCGGCATTATCAATTATTTCGCTTACTTCGTCTGCTTCCTCATAGACTTTAGCAAAAGCAGATTTTGCATCTTCAAAATCAAAACCTACTTTAGCCGCCTTTGAACCGACTTTATCCGCTCTCATCAGTGCAGGGAGTGACGGTGGTATCGAATCCATCTGCGAAGAAATTGTTTTTCTCTGCTTTTCAGCGGTCTTTATTTTATCCCAGTTGCGCAGAACATCTTCTGTATCTTTCACTGTAATATCTCCGAAAATATGAGGGTGTCTTTCAATCAATTTCCGGCATATTCCCGTTGTAACATCATCAATTGTAAACTCACCATTTTCTTCTTCCATGCGTGCATGAAATACTACCTGAAGCATTACATCACCAAGTTCCTCGCACAATAACTTTTTATCGTCATTGTCGATAGCCTCAATAACTTCGTAAGTTTCCTCAATAAAATTACCGCGAATGCTTTTATGCGTCTGCTCCATATCCCACGGACATCCGCCTTCTCCGCGCAGTAATGACATTATCTGAACAAGTGAATAAAAATCATAACTGTTTCGGGATTTCAATTCTTCTATTATTTTTTCACGTTCCATTTTATACTTCCTTTTATATCATACCAATCTCAACTTATGAAGTATTCCGTAAATTTTTTGTCCTTTCGGAATAAGCAATATATCGTCTTTAGATACGGCTTTCATCACAAAAATCAATACCGCATAAATAATAAACGCTACTAATATTGCGGCAAGTGTAAATATCCGGCTCTCTGATTTAATCATACTCAGCAAATAATAAGCTCCTACTGATGCCCCTACACCTATTACACTTGCAATAAATGGTTTGACAAACGTACTCTTTACCGTAGGCATTATTCTTATATACTTTGCAACAAAATATAAATTAATTACTGTAACTGTCAAATAACATAAAAATGTTCCTATCGGCGTACCGTAAATACCTATCGATGGAATTCCTATCAATATATAACTCGATACCAGCTTTACTCCGGCACCGATGAGCATTGAAATAATCGGTTTTCTCTCGTGACCACATGCTTGAAGCAGCGCATTTGTTATCGAAAGCATACATACAAAAAATACACTCGGCGCAAGCATTGAAAGTAACGGAGCCGCCATTTCAACCGATTTTGCGGTATAAAACAGATTAAGAATAGGCTTTGACAGTGCTGATAATCCTAAAGCGCTCGGAATTGCGATTATTGCGGCAATTCTCATTGATGATTCCATTATCACCCTTGAACGCTCCTTATTACCAGAAGCCACCGAAGCTGTAATAAGCGGTATTATCGAATATGAAATCGGATAAATCAAAACCGGCGGTAGATTAAACATTGGTACACAAAGAGTTGTATAATTTCCGAATTTCGTAACCGCCTCAATTTGAGTAAGTCCGATATCCTGAAGTCTGCGCTGTACAATCATAACATCTATTAAATTTGTAAGGCTCATAACAGACGCGCTTATTGTAATCGGAACTGCCGTTATAACAAGTCTTTTTAAAATATCCGATGTAGCTGAAACTGTTTCAGTGCCAGTTGAAAGATACATATACTCAGCGTTATATTTAGATTCACGGAACATCAATTTCGCCACGGTCAAAAACAGCATTCCGAGTGCCGCCCCAATTGTAAGCCCCGTAATTGTGAATGCCGCAACTACATGAATTTCATAACCTTTATTAATTGACCATACCGCCATCAATATACCGATAGCAAGTTTGCATACAGCTTCAATTACCTGGGAAATAGCCGTTGGAATCATCTGCTGATATCCTTGGAAAAATCCGCGTATCGCACTTGAGATACAGATAAAAAACAGCGTGGGTGCAATAGCGATTATACATAAATATGTCGGGTCTGCCTTCATTGCCGCCGCAAACCATTTTGAGCCGAATATCATCGCACTCATTCCCACAAGCCCAATTATTACAAACAGCAATAGCGTCACATTAAATATTCGTTTTACCTGCTTGAAATTGCCTTTTGCTCGGCTGTCGGAAATCATAATTGACACCGCAATCGGAAGTCCTGCCGTCGATATCATATAAAACCATGTGTATATTGTATACGCCGCGTTAAAATATCCCATACCCGTATCGCCTACGATATGATTGAGCGGGATTTTAAACAGAAGACCGATAGCCTTTATCAATATATTCGATACAGTCAGTACAATAACACCGGAAAAGAATAAATTTGTACTGTTTTTAGTTTTCTGCGGTGAGTTTTTCTGATTAAGTTCGTTCAAAAGCCGTTCCTCTTTTCATCAGTCGAAATAATGCTCAAGCACATGGATAATATCATATTTTACCTTTTCAATATCAAGCGTTTTATATTCTCCATTTTCATACAAAACCTTTCCGTCAGCCATGGTCATAAGCACGTTTGATGAGTTTACGCTGTAACATACCGCGCTCGCTGTGTCATACATCGGAATATTATTTACTGCATTAAGGTCAATCAAAACAAGGTCAGCCAAAGCACCAACTTCAATTTTTCCGCAATCATAACGCTGTTGAGATATTGCTCCGTTTTCCGTTGCCAGCTTTATCATTTCCGACGCTGTCGTAATATCCGCTTTTCGTGAAATTCCTTTATGCAAAATTGACGCAAGCGAAAGTTCCTTGAAAATATCAAGCGTATTGTTTGAAGCAACTCCATCAGTTCCAAGCGCAACATTAACACCTTTGTCAAGCATTTTGCGCAAAGGCATTACACCGCTTCCGAGCTTTAAATTACTTGTCGGATTATGTACCGCGGTTACTTTATGAGATACCATTATATCCATATCCTCATCGGTTACATATACGCAGTGTGCCGCCGAAACCGGAACATCAAAAACATGCGTATCAAGGAAGAACTGAGCCGGTGTTTTTCCATGACGTTCAATACATTCTCTATGTTCTTTTTCCGTTTCAGACAAATGAATCTGAATACCGAGTCCATTTTTCGCTGCATATTCCGCAACAAATGACGCAGAATTTTCGTTATTAGTATACTCGGCATGAATTGCCATGTCTATTTTTAATTTTCCGTCTGCCGCTCCGTTAAAATCATCTGCCAATGACGCTGCTTCTTTAAAACGGTCGCTTTCAGCTAAATTTTCGCTCGGGTCGAATGAAAGCATTGCACGTCCGAGATTTGCTTTTATTCCAGTTTCTATAACGGCTTTTGCCGTATCATCACAGAAATTGTACATATCTGTAAACGATACTATTCCGTTTTTAATCATCTCTGCTATCGCAAGTTTTGAACCGGCATATACCGCTTCCGAAGTTAATAAATCTTCCGCCGGAAATATTTTCTCATTGAGCCATCTGTCAAGCGGCAAATCCTCGCCGTATCCGCGGAATAAAGTCATCGCAGAATGACAATGCGCGTTATATAATCCCGGCATCAACAGTTTTCCGCGTCCGTCAATTATTCTATCCGCATCATCACACCTGATATCATTTCCTATTTTCTCGATTCTTTTTCCGTTTACAAGCACGTTTGTCTTATCTTTATTATTAATTAAAGTTATGTCTTTAAATAATGTCTTCATTATAGTTCCGCCTTATATTGTTTTAATTATCTCTGTCACAAGACTTGCAAAAGAAGTCTTTATTTTTGCGCCTACTTCAAGCACTTCTTCTTCAGTAATCGCCGCTCCGGTCATTCCCGCTGCCATATTTGAAACGCAGGATATGCACAGAACCGCAATTTTGCACTGTGCTGCCGCGATTATCTCGGAAACCGTTGACATTCCCACAAGGTCAGCGCCGAGTGTTCTCAGCATACGAATTTCCGCCGGTGTTTCATACTGAGGACCGCCCATATAAGCGTATATACCGTCCTGTAATTTTATTCCTAATTTATCTGCGGTTTTATGAGCCGTTTCAGCAAGCGATTTATCGTATACGCTCTGCATATCGAAAAATCTTGCTCCGAATTCAGGAATATTAGCGCCTCTCAGCGGAGATTCAAGCGATAATTTTATATGGTCACGAACACATACAAGGTCACCCGGACGATAGTTTTCATTTATTCCGCCTGCCGCGTTTGTTATTATCAGTTTCTTTATCCCTAAAAGCGACATAGTAAATATCGGGTAAGCAGTCTGCCACAATTCCCAGCCCTCGTAAAAATGGAATCTGCCGTTCATCGCAAGCACTGTTTTATCACCAAGTTTACCAAACACAAATTCACCTTTTTGATATGAAACAGTAGAAATAGGAAAATGCGGTATATCGCCGTATCTTATTGTAATTACATCTGTAAGGGAATCCGCAAAATCCCCGAGTCCCGAACCGAGAATAATTGCGATATCCGGTACTATACCGCCTATTTTTGATTTAATATAATCTGCACTTTCAACGTAATCTGAATATACTGCTTTTGTATACATATTTTTCACCTTTCCTTATAATTATAACTCAATTAGCCCAAAAACTCACGGTAAATAGAATTTTTCGGAACATATTCTTCGCTTATCGTATCCAATTCACGGAATTTATCTTTAAGTATTTTTGCACCCTCATAATATTGACTTTCTTTTCCTATTGTGTCAAGCAGGGGGAGCGCATATGATTTTATTAAAAAAAGCTCGTATGGAAGCGATGAATTTATCCTGACATCAGATTTATCTTCATACGGCAGAATATTTTTATTTTCATTTGCGCGGACGCTCTCCCAGATAAAAAATGTAAACTCAGGAGATGCACCGCGGAATTTAAAATCACGAACCAACCGGCGAAGAAATCTTATATCATTGCGGTCAAAATGAACTCCGTTTACAAGCATATCATCATATACATTTATAAATACGCTTTTATAATTATAATTTTTAAAAAGCTGTGTTATTTCAGGATATACTGCCTGTATTCCTTCAAAAATCAGAATATCCCTCTCTGACATTGTAAAGTCGCTGTATGATGTGCGCACACCGGTTTTAAAATCATACTTAGGCAAAGCTGTTATTGTTCCCTTATAAAGCGCGCTTACGCAATATGAAAGATATTCAAAATCCAACGCATCAATTGTATCATAATCTACTTTTTCATTTGGCTTTAACTGACGTTCACCTCTGTCTTTAAAGAAATCATCTATCGATATTACACGGGTGTCACGCTCTATCAATGACAAATCCTTTATTAACTTCTCAGCAGTAGTAGTTTTTCCCGAACAAGTCGGTCCCGCAAGTGTTATCAGATGAATATTTTTATCAGAGGCTACATTTTTTGAGGCTGTATCAAGCTGCTGTTCAAAATCCAATTCACATTCCGAAACAAATTTTATCTTATCTGCCTCATTTGAAAATCTCTTATCTACTTTTATCATAATTTCACCCCTATTTAAAATATAGTAAACAGATTATATACTTATTTTACAATTAAACAAAATACACGGCAAGTATTTTTTGTAAATTATAAAAAAATAATATATTTCCGTTTTTTAAAATCACCTGGGGAAAGGATTTTTTTAATAAAAGCGCTGAAAAGTTATTTTAAAATTTTCTCTCCAAGTTTACGTATCTCCTCAAAACGCTTATCAGCACTGCCGTCAGATACTTCCCTTAAATATTCATATGGATATTTAGGTTCAAATATGCGTTTTATAGGCGCTTCATTATCTGTATTTTCAATTGACACAAATTTAGTAACTGCACCTGCACCAATACCGAATACGGAGTGAACTTCTTCCATCATTATTATATTATAAAGTCCCTCACAGTCTTTTTTTGAAAATCCCACATTTTCAAGATTTGCGGCTGTGTTTTTCTGACGATACATATAATAAGGAAAATATCCCGCTTCCGCAACCGCCGACTGCGAATATTCAACACTTTTTATAATATCCGTTTCAGTACGGGAATATATATTCTCACCGTCAGTTTCACGCAAAATATCCGCGGCTTTTTTTACGCAGAACGTATGAACCGTGATATTGTCAGGCGAAAGTGATATTACACCGTCTACGGAATTTTTGAAACTCTCATATGATTCGTCCGGAAGTCCGGCAATCAAATCAGTATTTATATGAGGTATTCCGCTGTTTGCAGCGATTTCATACGCGCGGAAAAATTCATCTGCGGTATGATGTCTGCCTATCCTTTTTAAAATCTCATCATTTAAAGTCTGCGGATTTACACTAAGACGAGTAACACCGCATTCTTTTGCAATTTTCAGTTTTTCGTCAGTAATTGTATCCGGTCTGCCGCCCTCAAGCGTAAATTCTTTCAGTGAAAAAACATCTACTGATGAATTAATATGAGTAAGCAATTCTTTTGTGTGCAATTCGTCAAGAACTGTTGGTGTTCCTCCTCCAATATATAATGAAGACACCGAAAGTCCAAGCGAATTTATAAGCTGAAATGTACGTGTAATATCCGATTTCAATGCGCTTATATAATCAGGTATTAAACCAAGCAATTTTTTTGACGCAGTTGATACAAATGAACAGTATACGCATCTACTCGGACAAAACGGAATTGATATATACACACTGCATGAATTGTTTGGAATTGTTTCTATAACACGTCGCTGATTTTCAGATACTTCAGTAACAAGCGCCGCTTTTTGAGGATTTAAAAAATATTCTTCAATTAAAATCTCACGTGCCTTATCAAATCCGTTATCCGCTATCAACTTTGATGCAACTGTCGCCGGTCTTACACCGGTCAAAATTCCCCAAGGCGGCATTTTTCCGAAAAATTTCGCTCCGCATTCAAAAAAAGCCGCCCCTACCGCTATTTTAAGAGTTTTAAGATGTTTTTTATCCCACTTTCTGAAATATACCGCTTTTTCAACCTTATCTCCGATTTTTATCTCAGCAGCGGCAGATATACCATCATTAAGTTCATCTGCCGACATATTCACGCATGGAGTATCATTTGTGTATTCCTCAGATTCGGAAAATTTTGCTCCCGGGAAAAAAATCAGACACAGTGTCCTCGCATATGTCAAATTTATATTATCAGTTACTGTAAGCTTCATTTTTTCAAAACTTCCGATTCCATGACTATTGTAACCGGTCCGTCATTCAAAAGCTCAACTTTCATATACGCTCCAAATTTTCCGCACTCAGTTTTCGGAACATACTGAGAGAATTTTTCAGTAAAATATTCAAACAATCTGTTCGCTTCATCTGGCCTAGCCGCATTCATATAATCTGGACGATTACCTTTCCGATAATTTGCAAGCAGAGTAAAATTTGATATAACAAGTGCTTCTCCGCCTATATCAACAACCGATTTATTCATTTTTCCGTTTTCATCTTCAAATATTCTCAATTTTGAAATTTTTTCTGAGAGTAAATCTGCGTCATGTTCTGTGTCACCCTGCGCAACTCCGAGAAGCAGTAAAAGTCCTTCACCGCACTTTCCGATTTGCTCTCCGTCTACTTTTACTGACGCATACTTTACTCTCTGCAATACAACTGTCATTTTTTTCTCCTAAAATCTATTATATAAATCAAAACTCTTTTATAAATATTAACCGCTAACCGCACGTGTTACCGTGATAATATGGCTTATTCCTCTGAGACGTGACACAATTGAATCAAGGTGTGATGTGTTTTTACATGAAATAGACAAGCTTAACACTATATCTTTATCCGTACGTTTTTTAGTATTTATTCCCAGTATCGCAACTTTCATATCTGCTAATACCGCGGTAATTTCCGCAATCAGCGCAATATCATTTTCCGCCGCAATAATAATAGTAGAATCGTAATTTTCCTTTGCCGAAGTAGCCTGCGCTCCTATATCCCATTCAGCACTTACCCAGCGATGTCTGTCTTCTTCTTTGCTCATTCCATTTATGACATTCGGACAATCGCACTTATGAATTGATATCCCGTAACCTTTAGTTACAAAGCCGATAATTTTATCTCCAGGAATCGGATTACAACATTTTGCAAATTTAACTGCGCATCCAGTTTCTCCGTCAACCATTATTCCACCAGATGATTTTATTTTACGCGGTACGACAGTTTGAACCTGTTCAACGGTAAGAATTTCCGGTTCTTTATCTTCCGGTTTTACAATTCTCTCAAATTCATCATGCAGTTTACCCGCAACTTTTGACATTGGAAGTCCGCCGTAACCGATTGTATTATACAAATCTTCCGGCTCTTTCATGCCAAGACGTTTAGCTACATTAGTAACTATCTCATTTTTCTGAGCCTCATTATACGCTTTTCCGTATTTATTAAGTTCACGTTCAATTTCACTTCGTCCATATGCAATATTTTCGGTTTTCTTTTCTTTTTTGAACCATTGCCTTATTTTATTTCTTGCTTCACTTGTTTTTACAATCTTTAACCAGTCACGGCTCGGTCCCTTTGATGCCGCAGATGTAATTATTTCTATAATCTCACCATTCTGAGGACTGCGGTCTATCGGTGAAATCATTCCGTTTACCTTTGCGCCTATCATTTTATTTCCGACAGCGGAATGAATCGCATAAGCAAAATCTATCAGTGTTGCACCTTGAGGCAGTGCAACTACATCGCCCTTAGGCGTAAAAACAAATACCTCGTCCTGAAAAATATCTATTTTAAATGCATGCATGAAATCTTCCGGGTCAATTGTTTCATCTTCTGTTTCGATTAATTTTGATATCCATGCAAGTTTTTTATCTATATCTTCTTTTGATTTTTCTCCCGATTTATATTTCCAGTGAGCCGCGATACCGTATTCCGCGATATGGTGCATTTCACGTGTACGTATCTGTACTTCAAACGGTATTCCATCACGTCCAATTACTGTGGTATGAAGAGATTGATACATATTCGGCTTAGGTGTTGAAATATAATCTTTAAATCTTCCCGGGATTGATTTAAACAGCTCGTGAATTATTCCAAGTGCAGTATAGCATTCAAGTTCAGTATCAACAATTATTCTCAGCGCATAAAAATCGTATATCTCATCAAAGCTCTTGTTTTGATTATACATTTTGCGGTAAATGCTGTACACGGTTTTAACTCTGCCCTCAAGTGTAAAATCCATATTGTATTCGCTGAGTTTTTCTGATATATATGAACGTATATTGTTTATAAAATTCTGATTCTGCCCGTATTTTCTCTCAATATCATTTGACACCTCAGCATATCCTATCGGGTCAAGATAAGAGAGTGCAAGATTTTCCAGTTCTTGTTTTATTCTTTGCATACCAAGACGGTGCGCGAGAGGGGCATATACATGCATAGTTTCAAGGGCAGTGGTGCGGCGCTTATCTTCGCGTTTTGCACCAAGTGTCCGCATATTGTGAAGACGGTCGCATAATTTTATAAATACGACTCTTATATCCTTTGACATCGCAAGCAGCATTTTTCGGATATTCTCCATCTGCGCTTCTTCTTTGTCCTCGACTTTTATATTTACCATTTTGGTCAGACCGTTTACAAGCATTGCAACATCGTCACCGAATCTCGCGCTTATCTCGTTTAAATCGGTTTTTTCAGAGCAATCCTCAACAGTATCATGAAGAAACGCGGCGCAGATTGAGTCTGTATCAAGTCCGAGCGCGGCAACTATTTCCGCAACTGCAATCGGATGCGATATATACGGTTCACCGCTTGCTCTGAATTGTCCTTCATGCAATTTTTTTGCA
>CALWTV010000219.1 GCA_944384555.1 uncultured Clostridia bacterium
TTTTAAAATTTCCTCTTTCGTTTTTGTTTTTGAACATGAACACAGCGAGAAAGAAATTACAATACACAAAAGCAAAGCTGCATATTTACAAAACATAATTTCAGCCCCCAATATTCAGTAATTGAAAAAACGGTATCAATCTTTATTAAAATTTCAGTCGAGGTTAAGCCATTTGATAGTTTTATCTTTAATATTTATACGGGCTGTGGAATACGCATATCTGAACCAAGCCATACTATCCATCTTTATCAACTGCATGTAATCTAAATACAAATAGTTTCCTATAACTTCAAAATTACTGTAAAATATTTCGCCGCGCCCGTCAAATACCAATTCCGGCTCTGACATTTCGCCGCGCTTTACCCTGTATATTTTACTTCCCGTTTCATCAATACAAGCCATTCCGCGCGGTGAATTGCCATAACTGACCGGATCATACACCATATAATAAAAATATTCTTTTGTTAGACGAAAGTTTAATATCTGCTCTGAGGGCATACTGATTTTTTCGCAATTCATTTCACTATCGATAAAGTATAAATTTCCTTCAACGGCATTTGAATTGACAGAAGTATCATAAGTTGCCATCAGTACATAAAATTCGCCCGTATTCTCATCATAGCTTATATCTTTTATACTCAGATTATCATCATATTCAAGTATCGTTGCTTCATTTTCAAAATTCATATCCGTTGTATAAATCCGATTTTCTGCATAATCATTAAAAAATACGCGGTCATTTAATGTACAAATACAATTTGCGCCGCCGCGGAAATTATCGTTTAAAACTTCAAAACTGCCGTCTGACAAATCAAGTGATAAAAGATATCTCTTTTCCGTTTCGATAATTTCACGTTCTTCCTTTTCCTCGTCTGATTCCTCTTTTAACTTATAAGTATCAAGAAAATACAGCTTGTTTTCGTCTATAAACAAAAACTCAATAAAATTTCTGACGGAGTTCGGTTCAAGTTTACCCGAGATATATTTTTCAGTCAGTGTATCATTTGAAAAATCGATTTCATATATAATAATGTTGTTATTGAATTTATATGCACACGCTTTCGAGTCACTGTCCGGATTAAAAATCAAATTTTGAAGCTCACTGTATTTGCATCCGCTTTCAACAGTGTGTCCGCACAGCGGGTCAGGACAAATATAATGTTTTTCTCCAGTATCAAGGCTGATATATGCCCAAAGCGTATCTCCACTTGATTGAGGAGTCGGTTTTGAAATCTGAAAATATATTCGGTCTTTATTTGTGGAATATCCAAAAAAATTTGTAATTCCCTCTATCGTATCTCAATTTTTATCGTAATTGTATTCTGTTTCAGGTGCAAGCCATTTGCCTATGTCCGCCTGATATGCAAAACTGTCATATTCAGTTGATGTTGAGGTATAATTTTCCGCCTCTTTTAAAATTTCCTCTTTCGTTTTGGTTTTTGAACATGAACAAAGCAAAACCACTGTAAATACAAAAATTATTATCATCACAAACCGCTTATTCATTTTAAACAGCCTTTCATTTAAAATTATTTATATTAAAAATAGATAATATCTGTATATATTGCTCATTGTATATAGATTTTATCAATAAATATTTAAAATTATAAGAATAAATAGTTAATTTTTATTCATTTAGGATATTTTGAATGAAAGGTTACTTCAAATAAACTTGACATATTTTTGAGTCTGCAATATAATGAATCAACATAGAAATGTAGAAGGAGAAAAATGCAAATGTCATATATTCAATGCCGTGACTATAACGCATTTATGAAAGTGGGTATCGCTGACGAATACGAATCCGCAGGAAATTATAATCTGTTTATGATATGCGAAAATCCGAATAAAAATGCTTTCAGAAATCTGCCCGACGGATATCATTTTAGGCTGTGCCGCCGAGATGAGCTTGATATATGGAAACGAGTAATAACGGAAGAACAATACATAGATTACGTAACTGATTATTATAACAGAGTCTATGCAAAGCATGAAGATGAATTTTTCCGCAAATGTACATTTGTATGCAATTCAAATGATATTCCCATCGCAAGCTGTTTTATCTGGCACGCTTACGATAGGGTAAATACAGTAGCGTGGTTCCGTGTACTGCCAGAATATGAGGGAATGGGAATCGGACGTGCTCTGCTTTCACATCTGCTGGACAAAACTTCATACCCCGTTTATTTGCATACTCAGCCAACTTCCGTATGTGCAATCAAACTATATTCAGACTTCGGCTTTAAATTAATTAAAAATCCCATAATCGGTCACAGAACCAATAATCTTTCAGAAAGTCTGCCGTATCTTCAAAAAGTGATGAATAAATCCGATTTTGAAAATCTGCGTTTTACGGAAACCCCCGATGATAGATTGCACAACGCAGCTCTCTTATCAGATGATGCTGAATTTTAAATTTTTGTCTATATATTCATTTACAAAAGAAAGCCGCTGAGTGCGGCTTTAAATTAAATAAATTTTATTTACTATCCTGCTTTGTCAGCTCAACAAATTCAGGGTCATTTCTGAAAGGGTCATAGCATTGATCGTCAAGTGTTCTGGCAAAAGATTGAACTGTCGTTTCAGCGCATTTTTCGGCACTGTCTAAAATATTGCACGATGCAGCCGAAACAAGTATAGCTGTATAATTGTGTTCGCCTTCAGATATAGCATCATAACTTGCCGCGTGATATATGCTTTTCTTTATACTATCAAGCATTCTTCTGCGGTCTCCAATACGAGCGTAATCCTGTGCGAGCATAGCGTATAAATATGATATTTTATTATGATAAAAAAGGAAATTACCGTCATCTATTAGTAAATTCCACAATTTCACCGCAGTTTCGCGTGCAATAATTTTTTCTTCTATCGAACTGTTTTGGTCACATAAATTATTGCTCAAAAAATCCATTAATTCCAGACTTAGTTGCGCTCTATGTTCTTTAGCCTTGCCTTTGCTTTCATCTTTGTAAAACGCAGCTCCAAGCAATCTCTCACGACAGCAACATATCGAGTCTGCCATATTTGCATATTTTACAGCTTTTTCCTCATCTGCGATTGAAAGATATTTGTCACCGTATATGAAAACCAGCAACTGAATAGCACTGCTGCGAGGACTGTTTTCAGTGCAGTCACGCAGAATACGCTCACATATGGAAATCGCTTCTTTAGCCAGCTCTTCGTATGTGTCAAATTCTTTTGGGTCGCCCCTGAGTATATTTGATACCAAAGCCGAGGCAAGCCAACTCAAACATACATAATTATTCGGATATTTCTGAGCCATTTTGCGCCAAAGTGCGATTTTTTCCTTATACATACCTTTATTGTCAATATGCTGTGTTTCCCACATAGCTTCGTCGATTTCTTTCTTTTCTTCGTCTGGGGTACGGTCGAACAGCTCGTCAATACTTACCCCGAAAAAATTGGCAAGCGGAACAATAAGCGATACGTCGGGCATTGCGTTGTTGTTCTCCCATTTTGAAACTGACTGATATGTGATATTCAGATATTCTGCAAGTTTTTCCTGAGTGACGTCATTTTTCTGACGAAGCTGTTTAATTTTTTCACCGATTGTCATAGAGTTGTCTCCTTCAGAATTGATTTTCTGCAGCTGCAATTCTATTATATCAGACGTTTTTTGTTGATTCAATAACCGCTTAAGTGCATAAAACTCAGTTTTAAGTTTAGATATCCTATAAAATTAAAAATAATTCAATTAATAAACCTAAAAAAGGAAAATAAAAACTTATGAATAATGAAAAAATATACAAGATGAATTTTTCCGATGTTTATACGCTTCTTTTGAATAAGGCATTAAAAAAAGGACGCACAAAAGATGAAGTTGATGAAATTATATCATGGCTAACTGGATACAGCCGCTCACAGATTGAGGAAATTCTCTGTCAGACCGTGGAATACGCAGAATTTTTTAAAAATGCCCCTGCTCCTAATGAAAATAGATTTCTTATAAAAGGCACAATATGCGGCGTCAGAGTAGAAAATATTGACGACCCAATTATGCGCGAGATAAGATATCTCGACAAGCTGATTGATGAGCTGGCAAAAGGAAAATCTATGGAAAAAATTCTTAGATAATATATATCCGACACCTATTTATCAAAATTAAAGTTCAATTTTATTTATACGCGGACTCTTAAAAAAATTTCTCAGTTGTATGGCTAAAATTTAAATTTATAAAAATCGTAAAAAAACTTCAATTGTAACAAATAATTTTCAAAAAAAATGTTGATAATAAATGCAAATTATGATATATTATCTATCAGTGGATATAAATTTAAATGAAAAGGTCAGGTATAAATCAATGTCAATGTATAACAAGAAGACTATCGAAGATATCGATGTAAACGGAAAAAAAGTTTTTGTACGCTGCGACTTCAACGTTCCCACAAAGGACGGCGTAATTACCGATGATAAGCGTATTGTTGAAGCTCTCCCCACAATCAAATATCTCGCTTCCCACAATGCCGCTGTTATCCTTTCCTCTCATATGGGCAGACCTAAGGGCGAATTCAATATGAAATATTCACTCGCTCCCGTTGCTGCTCGCCTTTCTGAACTTCTCGGTCAGAACGTTATCCTCGCAAAGGACGTTATCGGCGAAGACGCTAAAGCTAAGGCTGCCGCTTTAAAACCCGGCGAAATCATGTTGCTTGAAAACGTTCGTTTCCATAAAGAAGAAGAAAAGAACGACCCCGCTTTCGCAAAAGAACTCGCTTCTATGGCTGATATATATGTAAATGATGCTTTCGGTACCGCTCACCGTGCTCATGCATCTACTGCTGGCATTGCTGATTATCTCCCGGCTGTCTGCGGATACCTCATTCAGAAAGAAATTACTATCATGGGTGGTGCTCTCTCTAACCCCAAGAGACCGTTTGTTGCTATTCTCGGCGGCGCTAAGGTTTCAGATAAAATCGGAGTTATCAACAACTTAATTGAAAAAGTAGACACTCTCATCATCGGCGGTGGTATGGCTTACACATTCTTCAAGGCTCTCGGAAATCCGATAGGTACATCTATCTGCGAAGAAGACAAGCTCGAACTCGCTCTCGAACTTATAAAGAAAGCTCACGAAAAAGGCGTAAACTTCATTATCCCTGTTGACAACATGATCGGTAAGGAATATGACGAAAATACAGAATTTATGAAGATTTACTCCGATGCTATTCCGGATGGTTGGATGGGTCTTGATATCGGACCGATAACTCAGGAACTGTTCTCCAAGTCAATCAAGGGCGCAGGTACAGTTGTATGGAACGGACCTATGGGCGTTTCTGAATGGGAAAATTTTGCAGCAGGTACACGTGCAGTTGCAACCGCAGTTGCTGAAAGCGGTGCTGTTTCCATTATCGGCGGCGGTGACTCTGCGGCAGCTATCGAAAAGCTCGGCTTTGCTGACAAGATGACTCATATTTCTACCGGCGGCGGCGCTTCTCTTGAATTCCTCGAAGGTCTTGACCTCCCTGGTATCGCTTGCCTCAACGACAAAGACTAATTTATTCATATAAAACTCGATTTGTAAATTTGGATAAAATAAATTTGCGGAGCAGGATTATTTTCCTGTTCCGTTTTTTATTTTCTAAAAATTTTTATAGATTTTATTCAATAGGTATTGACAAATTGAGTTCAGAGGGATATAATGTTAAATGGTTAGTAAAGACTAACTATTATTTAAAAAATATTGTTAGCATATGCTAATCGATAATTCAGTATACGTTTACGGTTTACACTCATCTAAACAGAAAGGAAACCTTTACACATTATGAATTTAAAGGAAGCAATTGAGGGAAAAGAATATGTTATCCGACAAATTGAAACAGATGATGAGGAATTAGACGCATTTTTGTTCTCTCTCGGCTGTTACAGCGGCGAGCATATAACGGTAGTTTCCCATTTAAAAGGCGGCTGTGTGGTGTCAATCAAGGACAGCAGATACAATATTGACAATCAGCTTGCAAAAGCAATTTTAATTGACTGATACGTTTGCAGAAGTTTCATAAAACAGCTTCTGCTATCCATAAGTTAGCTTAGACTAACTTTTATTAAAGTAACTCAATCCGCAAGGATTTAATATATTAAGGAGGATACTCAATATGAGAATTGCTTTAGCCGGCAATCCAAATTCAGGTAAAACCACGATGTATAATGCCCTGACCGGCAGAAATGAAAAAGTCGGTAACTGGGCAGGAGTTACCGTGGAGAAAAAAGAGCACCCGATAAAAAAAGTTTACTGTGACGGAAACGATGATATTATCGCCGTTGACTTGCCCGGAGCCTATTCAATGTCGCCTTTCACTTCTGAGGAAAGTATTACAAGTTCATATGTAAAAGGCGAAAATCCCGATATTATAATCAATATCGTGGACGCAACAAATTTGAGCCGCAGTTTGTTTTTTACGACTCAGCTTCTTGAGCTTGGAATACCTGTTGCGGTTGCTTTAAATAAAAGCGATATCAACAGAAAAAAAGATACTCGAATTGATGTGCAGTTGCTTTCCGAAAAGCTCGGTTGTCCCGTTATTGAAACTGTATCAACATCAGCGGACGGTTTGCAGACGCTTGTAAAAGCTGCGCTTGAACATTCAAAATCCGAGCAAAAAGCTCCTTATAATCAAGGAGAT
>CALWTV010000220.1 GCA_944384555.1 uncultured Clostridia bacterium
CATTTATTTCATCACAATTTATAGGTTCATGTCCCCATAAAGTCTCACTTGCAGACATGAAAGAAATGCTGTCATTTCCAAAATCTTTTTCTGGTAGTGATTTTATATATTCAGAAACGCTGTCAATTTCAGTGCTTTCTGAATTTAAAGTAGTTTCCTCAGAATTTGAACTGGATGATATAGTAGATTCTTGATTTTCATTAGAATTATCAGGATTGCTACATGATACAAAAGAACTGGTTATTATGGCGCATAAAATACAAATATATGCAATTACTTTTTTCATTATTTTATCCTTTAAGTTTAATATTTTATTTTATGAATTATTTTAGACAATTAGGCGTTTTAAATTTAATTATTTAATTAATATTGTTTTTATTATTTTGTGAAAACTTTTTTAGTTGAAATAATGCATATAGACATCATTGCAACGCATGAGATAACTATTAGTGCTGTGGTATAGTCTGCTGTTTGTGGTGCAGTAGTTACTACTTCTGTTGTTTCTGCTGATTCAGTCTCAACAACGGCTGCAGTTTCTGTTGTTTGAGCAGTTGTTTCTTGTACTGTTTCGGCTGCTGCCGCTTCTGCGGCAGTAATATAGTAGAAGGTATTTCCTACATATCCGTCATTTTCATCAACTTCGGGGCCCACATTACTTGGGAATGTACCATTGGTTTCAGTAAATTTAGGTCCAGTTATAACGCCGATTTCGCCGGGGAAGAGAGATACACCATCAGGAGCTGTTCCTATATCATACCATGAATCACCGCCGGCAATTTCTGTGCTTACTATTCTGTAAGCGGTATCCTTTAAAAGAGTATATTCTTTGTCAAGTGCAACAGTTCTGAAACCGAGTGCATCAACTGGAGAATCAGGTGTTACAGTTGCAGAAACAATAAGTTCTTCTGTATCAACCTGCCAAATATAAATGGTGTGTTCTTCTTTCATTCCGCCCTCATTTGAGTTATCGGGTCTTCCGAGCGCGGATATAATTACATCTTCATTTAAAATAAATTCATATCCGACATCACCTCCGAAATCGAAGCGTTCACCCTGTGAAGCTTGAGTTAGGAAAGAACTTGGTTCTGCGGCGATAACAGATACAGACATAACGAATGATAAAATTAATGCCAGACATAAAACAAATTTTAAATTTTTCATAAAAAAATCCTTGCTTTCCCGCCTAATTGCTAAAATAAATCAGCAATACTTATCTACTGGAATATACATTTATGTTATTAATATTTCAGTAGATATAGTGTATTTACACTAATAATCATATAATACTATTTTACGTGTATATTTTCAAGTATAAAAATTGCCTTAAAATATTTAAAAATTGCTCTCTTCAAAAAATGTCTTATTTTGCAATACATTTGTATAAATAAAGCTATTGACACAGGTGTATATATGTGATATATTTTTTATATTAATGAATTTATTATTAACATAATTATGATTTTTTTAAATTAATATTATATAATATTATTAAAAACATAATATTTTTTGTGGAGAGATGAAATATGAAAAATTTCAGCGGATTTTATCCGGCATTAATTACCCCATATACTAAAGATAATAAAGTTAATTACGATTCTTTAAAAAAGTTGATTGAAAAACTGATATATGAAGGCGTTACTGGATTTTATATTACAGGGAGTACAGGAGAATGTTTTTTGCTCTCGCATGAAGAACGTTCCGAGATAATACGTTTTGTACTTTCAGAAACTTCCGGTCGTGTAAATACAATTGTTCATGTGGGAAGCACTTCTACAGATGAGTCAATATCTTTGGCTAAAACTGCTGAAAAGTATGGCGCTGATGCAGTTTCGGCAGTACCGCCGTTTTATTATAAATACAGCTTTTCTGAACTTAAGGCGCATTACGAGATGATTATAAATAATTGTACATTGCCTATGCTTATATATAATTTCCCGGTGATGTCGGGAGTTACATTTACTGCTGAAAATATAGCGGAACTGTGCAGGCTTCCGCGTGTGATAGGGCTTAAGCATACAAGCATGAATTTATATGAGCTTGAACAGTTTAAGCGTGCGTCTGAAAATATTATTGTCCTGAATGGTCATGATGAGATTTTGCTTGGAGCACTGGCAATGGGCGCGGACGGCGCTGTAGGCTCTACATTTAATATAATGTTCCCGTTAATTAAGCAAATATATGATTCATTTACAAAAGGAGATATACTGTCTGCACGCGAATATCAGAAAAAAGCAAACTGTATAATTGATGTATTAATACGTGCCGGTGTAAATCAGGGAATAAAATACATACTTGAATCACGTCAGGAAATTGAATGCAACGACTGCCGTATGCCTATGGGAAAAATTTCTGAAAATTCAAAAGCTGAACTTGACGCAATTTTTGATGAAATCAAATTTTAACTTAAACTTGGTGCAAGTATCTGTTTGAATTCAATAATATATAATTTTTAATTTAATATTATGGAGGTTTTTAAATGAAAAAACGCATAATTGCAATATCTTTGTTTATATCTCTGTTGCTTTCCTCGGTATCTATTGTATCATGTGCAAAAAGTAATAATACTGATTTATCGGATACAGAACAAGAAAGCACACAAAACACATCTGATACATCTGAAGCAGAACCAGAGACGGAAACAGATATTCTTTTGGAAATGGGTGAGCAGGATTTCGGAGGAGAAACTTTTACTATACTCACATTTGTTGAGAACGACTACATGCATAACTATGTTGATAAACAGGAACTTACTGGCGAAGTAATAAACGACGCAGTATATTACAGAAATACAAAACTTGAAGAAAAGTATAATTTTCAAATCAATATGATTGAAAATGACGGAATGGCAGATTTGGTTAAAAAGGCTGTGTCGGCAGGCGATAAAACTTATGATATTTTTTATATGAGAATAGATGCTGCACCATCGCTTATGACAGGGGGATATCTCACAAATTTAAGAAATGTGGAAAACCTCTCTCTTGACAGTGAATGGTGGTTGCAGAATTCAGTAAAGTCGCTGTCAATAGACAACAGATTGTACTATGCAAACAGCTATGCAAATATGGCTTTTTCGGATTTATGTTGGACTTTGTTTTTTAATAAAGCATACGTAGCTGATTATGGTCTTGAAAATCCGTATGAGCTTGTATCGTCAGGCAACTGGACTTTTGATAAATTTGAGGAAATGATGACTGCTGTTACACGTGATGTTGATGGTGACGGTGCGATAGACTCTGCGCAAGATGTATATGGAATAATGACTCATACAGGTACTGTAAACGGTTTGTTTATGGCTTCTGGAATGCAGCTTGTTGAGAAAGATTCAAACGATATTCCATATTTAACTGGCTTTTCATCTGACAATGAAAAATTGTTTGAGATTTTGACAAGAATAGGACGTATTTATAATTCTGATAATTTCGGACCTCTTGATATAAAGGTAAATAATGGCTGGGCGGATATTTTCTATATAGGAAACAGTATGTTCTTCGGAGAGTGTCTTGGTTATTATCCTACTTTAAGAGAGCAAGATATAGAAATAGGTCTGCTTCCTTTTCCAAAATATGAAGCTTCACAAAGTGAATATTTTAATTACTTAATTTCTCCAAGTGTGGTATGTATTCCTTTAGTGGTCAATGATATTGAGCGCAGTGGATTTATTCTTGAGGCAATGTCACGTGAGTCGTATGCCGGAGGGCTTTACGATGCTTATTTTGAAACCACTCTCGGAACAAAGCTTATAAATGATGCAGAATCAAAGGAAATTCTTAAAATTATAATAGACTCATGTAGCTATGACCTTGGGCAAATTTATGGCGTAAGCTCAATTTTAAACAATCTTGGTTCAAACAACGGTAAATTATCTTCAGATAAATATGAAAATATTGCTTCCGCCATGGCAAAGCTTGAGAAATCACAAACAAAAACTCTTGAAAAAACAATTGAGAGTGTTAAGGAACTTCCGTAAACATATTTTTACTTACTTGCCGTATGGTATAGTGCCGGTTGCGTCAACGGTATAATTCCACTTTTTGATGTATTCATTACCGGGAAGAAATTCATCGCCGCGTTCGTTTAACTTTTTTCTGAGCAGTAAATCTAGCTTTTCTGCAACATCACGATAATTAGGATTTTCAATGAGATTAGCTTTTTGATAGGGGTCAGTTTCGTTATCATATAAGAGCCATGCACCGTTTAAATCAGCGACGTATGTATATTGTTTTGTACGAATACCTCTGTATTCACGTCCGCCTGAAAATTGCTTGGGATAGGTTCCGGTTTTGATTTTTGCGAATTCTCCAAATGGTTGTATGCATTCGAGGATTACCGCGTCTACATCGAAATCGGTAGCCTCTCCTTTTAGATAAGGTGAAAAATCAGTGCCTTCAACTGTATCGGGGATATCAATTCCGCAGAGTCCGAGCAATGTCGGCATTATATCAACTGAATTGAACAACTTATCATTTACAGTATGCTTTTTTCCGAAAAGTGCAGGATATTTCATCAAAAACGGAACGCGGATTGATTCCTCCCACGGACGCTGTTTCCTCTGCTGACCTTGAGAATACAGCATATCTCCGTGGTCGGAAGTATATATAAATATTGTGTTATTTTCGATACCTTTTTCAATTATCGCCTGATGAAGTTTTGACATCGCAAAATCAAGCGCGGATATATGAGCATAATACCCGGCAATATCTTTTTGAGCTTTTTCCGTATCTTCCGGATTTACATTTTCTCTTAAAATTATATCTTTGGGGTTATACATATTTCTGAATTCTTCGGGTGCGGTTTGATACGGATTATGTGGAGGACCATAAGAGAGAATCATAAACATTGGTTTATCGCTAGTGTAATTTTTTATATAGTCTATGGCGCAGTCGGTTTGAGCAAAAGCATCGTACCCGTCCCAGAAATGCTTTACATCATCATCTCCAAAGTACGGAGAGTGATTGTAATCATGCGTACATTCAAGTACACGCCAGAAATCAAAACCGCGTCTGCGTTCAGGGGGTATATATGATTCTCTGCCGTGACCGTCAATGTGCCATTTTCCGATATATGCGGTTTCATAACCGTTATCTTTGAAAACCTCACCTAAATATTTACCGCTGCAATTGAGATAGGCATCATTCATAAAAATTCCGTGCGTAAGTGGGTATTGTCCGGTCATAAGGGTAGCGCGGTAAGGACAACAAACGGGACAGCCGCTGATTGCATATGTAAATTCACAGCTTTCGTTCCGCATTGAATCGAGAAACGGTGTTTTTACCTGTGTATTTTCGGCATATCCTACGTCAAATAAACGGTGCTGGTCTCCGAATACAAAAACTACGTTTGGTTTCATGCTTTTTCTCCTTTTTATTAATATGGGAATTAATTTTATTTTGTATTGATAATTATACACTAAATTTCCATGAAGTACAATATATTGAACCTTAATATATCGAAAATATGTAATAAATAAGAATATTATAAAATCCCGCTTAAAAATCATTGATTTGAGTATGTATCAATGAAATAAAAACGGGATTTTTGGTATTGAATTTTAGTTTTTAAAATTTGCTTGATTTAATCAATCAAGATAAGATGTATCTTTTCCTACTAACTCAGAAATAATTTCCATCTCTGATTTGATCATCTTTTGCATTTCAGGAATTTTCGAGGCAATATTTCTGTCGTTGTTTATCATCATTACACCTAAATGTCCGTCTCTGCCTATGAATGACCAAACAGTATCTCCGTAATCCAGTACACGTGAGGAAAATATCAGGTCAAGCATAGATGCGGACTCGGTGTCGCGGGATACTTTGGTTTTCAGCATTTTATCGTAGTATTCAGGAATTACGGTTTTTGCGGACTCACTGTACAACGCTTCTATTATTATGCTAGTACGGTCTAAGTCTTTATTAGTAATCGGAACGGTGAAAGGTTGTACCCAACCTAATTTAGAATAATATTGTTTTTGATTTTCATCATATTTAGGATATGGAATTATGCCGAAATCGCTGTCCATATCCCTAAATTGAGGAATATATGCAAGATATAGTTCAAGAAAAAGTCCTCGATCGTCTGAAAATATATCTATTGCTGATTGAGGCACGTTTGCACTGTCAGCATCGGGATACCACACCGCGCTATCCCACATCATGGAAAACGTTTTATCTAAAACATCAATCGCTCGGCTTTCACCAATAGAAATATATGGGAGGTCATCTTCATTTTTGCTGATTATATTTTCACCGGCAGCCACAATAAAACTAGGAATTATATTTCGCTGATTAGATAAAAATCCCCATTGGTCGTTTGCGTCCATTTTTGAGTCTCCGTTTATGTCACGGGTTACGCTTTTCATCATTTCGAGCATTTTATCGAATGTCCATGTCCCATCATTTACATATTCATATGGACTTTCTAAAGAGTAATCTTCAATTAATTTTTTGTTGAAAAGCAGGGCCGAGGTGTAGTCATACTCGGATATATTCATCGCGCCCGTGGCAATAAATTGAACGCCACCGATGGTAAGCGCTTGATTTGCGGAATGATCCCAGTACGGTTTAGTTAAATCTATATATTTGAGCTGATCAATTGTGTAAATAAGATTTTCTTTCCAAAGAGTTAATGCCCACTCGCCTGAATTATTATAAATATCAAATGAGTCATCTCCTGCCAGTATATTTGTTCTTCCAAAAGTCGCATCGAAAGTAATTTCTTCAGTTATAGAAAAATTAAATCTGTTTTCAACGGTTCTGTTGCGGTTGAATATAGCGTCATTTATAGCATCGCCGTTTAATTCTGTTGAGTTTAGTTCAGTTGTTATGAGTACTGCGGGAGTGTTCCAACTGAAAGTTGAAATTTTGAAATTGTATTTCTGAAAATCGTGTGTTCCTAAATCATCATTTAAGTCAATTTCACTTTCAGCTGATTCAGATAAGGAAGTTGTTTCATATGTATCTGAGGTATTTTTGTTATCATTTTGTTTTACAGAAGTATCATTAGATTGACCGCATGATACAAAAGTACATAGTAAACCGGCGCATAATAAAGCAATGACGAACTTTTTCATGAAAATCTTCCTTAATTTTAATTTATATCATATGTTCCGAGAGAAATTGCCTTTTCAATAAAATATTTGTAAGTGCTGAAATTCACATTTTTAGGAATTGAGTGATCAGAGTGTGCAACGAAGCCGTATTTCTGCTTGACTATCGGGATTTTTTTCTCCAGCTCTGCGTCAATTTCTTTCTTGTCATTATTAAATAAAGTTCTTACATCAATACCGCCCATAAATGATAATTTGTGTCCGTACTTTTCATAAATTCGGAGTAAATCCATTCCGGCTTTTACCTCGATTGCCTGGAACATATCGACTCCGGCATCGATTAAATCGTCAATCAGCGGTTCAAAAAATCCGCAGCAGTGCATTATTACCTTTAGGTTCAGATTTTTAGCGTAATCGAAAATATATTTGTGTGCGGGATAGACGAGTTCGCGGTACATCTTAGGCGACATGAACGTTGCGAATTTGTATCCCAAATCATCATAAATCCATATTGCGTCCGGCAGTCCTTCTCGCTCAAACAGCAGCTTCAGCAGATTTACAATTGCGCGTGCGTAGGTCATGTACATATCGCTGATCCATTCGGGGTCGTAGACCATCGCCGCCAGCATTTCCTCATGACCGATTACGCCGTGTGTAAATTCAAATATGCCTAAAAAACTGCATGCAAAAAATTTCTGTGTTTCCTCGGCATATTTTTTGCAGCTGCGATAACTTTCAAAATTAACACGCCTTTTGTATAAGCTTGTATCCTCGACAAGGGGTTTTATTAATTCTTCCCATTTTTCACGGGTATCGATTTGAAAATTGACGTGTTCCGGTGTGGTATCATGTTTTTTGTGACGGCGCAGTGTGGCGTAGTTTCCATCGAGTACATAATATGTATCCTCATCTTCCTTGACTATCTCCGGTGTAAAGTCGAGACGAGCGGTTAAATTGATGTTCCAGTTTTCGATTATGTCAAAGTTAAACTCTTTATTGAAATCAGGATCGCAGCCTTGATTATTAACCCATTCGCTGTATGTATCTCCCCAAAAATGCTCATATAACCCTATTCTGTCAGGTTTTTCGTGATTAAGTATTCTTAAAATCCTTTCTTTTCCTGTAAGTATATCCATTTATAATCTCCTTTTTTATATTTAATTAGTATTATTATGCGTTTATTATAGCATTTTCAGCAAAATAATGTTATAATAATTGTATCAAAAAGCATTAAATTTGTATTTTTGATTTGAATAAATATAATAAAAAGTATTTAATTTTTGTTTATAAAAAAATAGAGAGAGTATGTTGTAATGGAAAACATTTCAAATTTTAATCCCGTTCTCCTTTTCTCAAATAAATATGACGGATTTGAATATTTCTCGGAAGAACATAAAAATTTAACTCCAAGATATGTAAAGGATATAGAAATAGATTATTATTTGCGCTCAAACGGCGGTGGAATAAACGTTGATGGTGAATTTATCGAATATAAAAGAGGGGATATAGCGATTCGATTTCCCGGACAGTTGGTATATGGAGTCAATCCGTATTCCTGTTATTTTTTATGTATAGATTCATATGGGCGAACTGAACGTGCGGATAACTATATTATTGATAATTTTAATTATGATAATAATGACACAAGGAGAGACATATCAAAAAAGTTTGACAATGAAATGTTTAATTCATTGCCTAATCGAATAAGCTGTGATAAAACAGACTATGCCGGTAAAATAATAGAGGCACTGTATCTTGAAAATCTGGCAATCAAAAAGGATTCATACCGGGAATTTAAAATAAAAACTCTGCTGTTTCAGCTCTTCAACGAATTGTTTTCAATAAATCGCAAAAATAATTTCGACACAAACAGTATAGATAATGTTATCGCATATATTCACTCACATTTTACAGAGGAAATAAATGTATCTGAGCTTATTGATATGTCCAATATGAGCAAAGCTGTTTTCCATAAAAAATTTAAAATCGCGACGGATTATATACCGCTTGAATACATAACAAATCTCAGGATAAAAAAAGCGCAGTACTGCCTTTTAAACGGTTATTCCGTATCGGAAACGGCGGCTTTGTGCGGCTGGTTTGACAGCGTATATTTTTCTTCGGTATTTAAAAAGCATACGGGAATTACACCATCTTTATATAAAAATATACTTTCTCACTCTTAATCTTTTAGATGAATAAAAAAAATGAGGCTGACTGTTAATAAATCTGCCTCATTTTTAATTTTATTCAATATAGATTAAAATTTAAGTCTTTCATTAATATATGACTTTAATTCCGTCATTGGAATACGAACCTGTTCCATTGTGTCACGGTCACGCACTGTTACACAACCATCATTTTCGCTTTCAAAGTCATATGTTACGCAGAATGGAGTTCCGATTTCGTCGAAACGGCGGTATCTCTTTCCGATTGAGCCGGCATCATCAAAATCGCAGGCAAATTCGGAACAAAGGTCATCAAAGAGTTCTCCAGCTTTTTCGGATAATTTCTTTGAAAGCGGGAGTACTGCCGCCTTTATTGGAGCAAGGGCAGGGTGGAGATGAAGTACTACTCTTATATCTTCCTTGCCTTTATCGTCAGTTCCGACAACTTCCTCATCATATGCCTCGATTAAAAATGCGAGTGCCACACGGTCAGCGCCAAGAGAGGGTTCAATTACATAAGGTACAAATTTTTCATTTGTTTCAGCATCGAAATATTCCATTGATTCGCCGGAAAGATTTGCGTGCTGTGTAAGGTCGTAGTCGGTTCTGTCCGCAACGCCCCAAAGTTCTCCCCAACCGAACGGGAATAAATATTCAAAGTCCGTTGTAGCCTTTGAGTAGAAGCAGAGCTCGTCCTTGTCATGGTCACGCAGACGTAAGTTTTCCTTTTTCATGCCAAGAGAATAGAGCCAGTTTTCGCAGTAATCTTTCCAAAATCTGAACCATTCAAGGTCAGTACCGGGCTTGCAGAAAAATTCGAGTTCCATCTGTTCAAATTCGCGTGTACGGAAAGTGAAGTTACCGGGGGTAATTTCATTTCTGAAAGATTTTCCGATTTGTCCTACACCGAAAGGAAGCTTTTTGCGTGTTGTACGTGCGATATTCTTAAAGTTTACGAATATACCCTGGGCTGTTTCAGGACGGAGATAAAGTTCAGATGAAGAATCCTCGGTTACGCCCTGATATGTTTTGAACATGAGGTTGAATTTTCTGATATCGGTAAAATCTGCTTTTCCGCAGGCAGGGCAGACTATGCCGTTTTCTTTGATAAACGCTGCCATTTCATCGTTTGACATTGAAGCAGGATTTATATTTGAGCCGTTTTGAGCCGCCCAGTCTTCAATAAGTTTGTCCGCACGGTGACGTGTTTTGCAGGCTTTGCAATCCATTAAAGGGTCGGAGAATCCGCCAACGTGACCGGAAGCTACCCATGTTTTCGGATTCATTATAATTGCGCTGTCAAGACCTACGTTATATTTGCATTCGGTGACAAATTTTTTCCACCATGCTTTTTTCACGTTGTTTTTGAATTCAACGCCGAGGGGACCGTAATCCCATGAATTTGCAAGACCACCGTAAATTTCGGAGCCTGCATATATAAAGCCGCGGTTTTTGCATAATGCGACAATTTTATCCATTGTTTTTGCTTTGTTGTCCATTTTATCTGTATTTCCTTTCAGAATTTATTACTGAGCAGTTTCGGAATTAGTATCCGTAGTTTGAGTGGATTCACTTTCGGGGACTTTTTCAGGTTCCGTAACACGGCGGTAATCAAGAAATGTCTTAAGTCCTTCGTTTATATCCGGATTAAAATAAACTTCTTCTTCCATTTTAAAATAACTTCCGGGATATGTGATATCCACATGTTCAAATTTGTCGTAATAAGTTATGAGGTCTAAATGATTCATAATATCAGTCAGAGTCATATTAGTTGTAAGAGAGGGCTCAAGCGCAGAATATATTTGATTTATTTTGCCGATATTTTCTGGTTTTGTAATCTCAGCGAGCAATTTTTGAGAAAATTCAACGAAAACTCTCATTCTTTCTGCGATACCGTTTGGATACTGGTTAAACTGAAGCAGAGCGTTTACATTAGATGAATTTATTTCAGTGGTTCCTGATTTTAATGCGAGTGTAGCGCCGGATATTCCCTCGCCGTTTGTTATATACTGCCCGTTATATAGGTATATATTATATGGAAATTCCATTGTAACGCTTCCTATTTCGGACATAACCGATGACATATCACTTATATTAAGTACCGCGTAATAATCGACAGTTATTCCCGTTATAGCAGTTACTTTTGAGGTTAGATAATCAATGCCGTAATCAGTGTACAAATCCCCAAGCGTGGTATAATTTGTTCCGACAAACAGACGCATATTTGATGGGAATGAGGTAAAAGTAAATTGTCTGCGTTCTTTATCAACGCGAACCAAAATAATTGTATCTGCTTTTACGGTACGGAATTTCTGAGACATTACGCCATATCCGTAATCATTTGAGTCAAACTTTGAGGGCAGATAATCGGTGTAAAAATCAGGGCGATAGTCGGTTCCAACAAGCAGAACATTAAAGGATTCGGATTTGATTTCGCTTACATCAATATATGTTGGAAGCGACGGGTCTGTGGGGTCGTATGAAGTTTCTTGGTTTATTGGGTCTCCCCACTCATCGGTTTCTGGAGTATCTGTTGAATCTGAGGTTCCGTTTCCAAGAATTTCAGACAGTCCGTCATCGGGGTCAAGTACTGGCGTCATAGTGTTAGTGATAAAATTTGTTACAAAATATGCGATAACGGCGAATAAAACAACAGACAGCAGAAAAGTGATAGAAAAATTTTTAAGAGAATAGAGCATTAACACGACTCCTTTATATCTATATTATATTATATATAAAAGCGGAATCTGATATATGTGAATGATATTGCATAATGAGTAAGTCAATCAAATTTTGCAATACAATCCAAACAGTTTATCTATTATACAATAAAACTGATATTTTTTCAAGTACTGCCTTATGCTGAAATTGTTAATTTAAATTCCGCATTTATTGTGATATATGTTCGATATTGACGAAAACAGTAAAATTTTGTTCCGCATTATAAATATTTATAAGCGGAATTTTATTTTATGATATACCTTGACAGATGAGGTATATTGTGATATCATGTATAATACAATAAGATGTATAAAGGGGGTGCGGAAATGTCGATTGCGGCAGATTTGATTCGGGGTCATACAGATATGATTATATTGGCTCATTTGCTGAAAGAAGATAGCTACGGATATAAAATCAACCGCATTATGGCTGAGAAAACCGATAACAAGTTTGAGTTAAAGGAGGCTACCCTGTATACCGCTTTTAGGAGGCTTGAGGAGTCGGGTTTTATAATTTCGTACTGGGGAGATGAAAATACTGGGGCAAGGCGACGTTACTATTCGATAACAGAAGAAGGCAGAAAAGAATTTTTGCGATTAATTGACGAATGGGAAAATGCTAAGATTATTATAGACAAGTTAATTTCAGGTTCAGATATTTAACAACAGAACATAACTAAGGCAAGTCTTATACATAAAATTATTTATTAAGGTATAAATTTAACGGAGGTATTTGATATGAAAAGCAATTTTTCATCTGCCAGCGATGAACGCTTGAGCGTTTTTATAAATAATCTTTTTGTCAGCGCACCTGCCTGCGATAAAACAGTGGAAGTAAAAACCGAAATTTTACAAAATCTTACTGATAAATATAATGACCTCTTAAAAGAAGGAAAAACAGAAGACGAAGCTTTTAACATAGCGGTAGGAAGTCTTGGAGATATTACCCCAATAATTGATGAATTAAGGATTGAGTACGGAAATCCTCAGCCTAGTGATGGAGAAAGTTATTCCGGATATATCGACGGATTAAAGCAGAAAAGCGCGCTTGTAATAAGCCTTGCCATAATGATGTACATAGCGAGTCCGGTTCCGTATATATTTTT
This sequence comes from uncultured Clostridia bacterium, assembly GCA_944384555.1. Classification (GTDB taxonomy): domain Bacteria; phylum Bacillota; class Clostridia; order Oscillospirales; family CAG-272; genus CALWTV01. The sequence continues at coordinate 13,037 of CALWTV010000220.1, forward strand.
GCGGAATAAAATCGGAATAATCGGTACGTTCGTAATGGTAGCAGTAGCTACCGGTATGCTGATTTATAATAAGATGACAAAACCACATGAGTTAATTAGATATGAAAACGAAAAAAGAAATTTAAAGCGTGCGAAAAGAAAGAACAAAATTAGACAATACAAGGATATATTTATAGCAACTTTATGGGTGTCTATAATTCCAATTTATTTTATAATCAGCTTTATTACTCATGCATGGGCGATTACATGGATAGTCTTTTTTGTTGCTGTTATTATAACTATATGGGTGGAAATGTAATTATGTTGGTATAAAATATAAGCGAATAAAAATATTATAAAATTTGTAGATATCGGATAAAAACATCGGCAAAATAATAAAATTATTTATCACAAAACTGTTGACAAATGGTGAATTTTGTGATATTAATAAATAGACAAACGGAATTTCTGGTCGATATATTAACCTATTCTGTTTTTCTGACTATTTATTAATTTATCCGGAGGGTTTATCCATCATGTTAACTGCAAGACAGAGATTTCTTGCGTTTGCGCTTGCGCTTATTGTGGGACTGGCAGTTCTTTCAGTAGGTATTTTTGCCGCTGAAGAAGAAACCACAGAAGTCGCTGAAGCGGAAACTACTGCGGTCACGGAAGAATCGCAGGCAGAAGAAACGGACGAATATGTTAGTCCGTATTATGAAACTTTTCTTTCACTTTTACCGCCTATTGTTGCGATTGCTTTGGCGTTAATCACAAAAGAAGTATATGTTTCACTTTTTGTAGGTATTTTATGCGGCGGTTTGCTTTACGCAAACTTTAATCCCGTTAAAACAGTTACTTCTATCTTTGAAACCATGACCGCAAAGTTAGGCGATTCTGCAAATGTTGGTATTATTATATTCCTTGTTATTCTTGGAATAATGGTATCGCTTATGACAAAAGCCGGAGGCAGCGCGGCTTATGGAAAATGGGCATCTCAGAAGATAAAATCAAAGAGAGGGGCACTTCTCTCAACAGTTGGTCTTGGCGCGCTTATTTTCGTAGATGACTATTTTAACTGCCTTACAGTAGGCTCCGTTATGCTTCCTGTAACTGATAAATTTAAAATTTCACGTGCAAAACTCGCGTATATTATTGACGCAACTGCGGCTCCAATCTGTATAATTGCTCCTATTTCAAGCTGGGCGGCGGCAGTGACTTCATCAACTGAGGGAACTAACATTGATGGCTTCGGAATGTTTTTAAGAGCAATTCCGTATAACTTCTACGCACTTCTTACAATAGTAATGCTTATAGTACTTGCAGTAATGAAATTTGATTACGGCTCAATGAAAATTCATGAAAAGAATGCTGAAAACGGTGACCTGTATACAACATCGTCACGTCCTTATGATGAGGGAACTAAAATTAAGGTAAGCGATAAGGGAAGAGTTTTTGACCTTATAATTCCTGTTGCTTCGCTTATTATCTGCTGTATTATTGGCATGATTTATACCGGCGGATTTTTTGAAGGCGTATCATTTGTAGACGCTTTTGCTAATTGCGAATCCTCTAAAAGCCTTGTACTCGGTTCATTTATCGCACTTGTAATAACATTCCTGCTTTACGTTCCGAGAAGAGTTATTACATTCAGAGAATTTGCGGAGTCACTGCCTGAGGGATTTCGCGCGATGGTTCCGGCTATTCTGATTCTTACATTTGCATGGACGCTCAGCGGATTCTGCCGTGATGCACTCGGTGCGGGCGGATTTGTTGGAGGACTTGTTGAGCATAATGCGGCTGCATCAATGTTCCTGCCTGCGGTTTTATTCCTTGTAGGACTCGGACTTGCATTTGCAACTGGTACTTCATGGGGAACGTTTGGTATACTTATCCCGATTGTACTTTCAATTTTCCCTGAAATGAGCGAATCACTTATAATTTGCATTTCGGCATGTCTTGCCGGAGCAGTATGCGGTGACCATACATCTCCGATTTCTGACACTACAATTATGGCATCTACGGGAGCACAGTGCGACCATATAAATCATGTTTCAACTCAAATTCCGTATGCGATGACTGTTGCGGCTGTATCTCTTGTATCTTATATTCTCGCCGGAATTATTCAAAATGTGTTTATAGTATTGCCAATAGCTATTATACTTATGATAGCTACACTTATTGTAATTAAAAAGGTTACTGCTGATAAATAAGATTTTAAAATCAAATAAAAAAGGGAGCTTTGATAAAAGTTCCCTATATTTTTACAATTTAAATTTCAGGGAGTGATTTTAAATGGTTCAGTTAAAGATGCGCAGACCACGCGGCGAAGTTAAAAATTATGGCGCTCCGGAAGGATTTTTTATTCGTACATATCAGAGTGAAAATGATATTTTACCATGGGCGGAAATTTGCCGCAAAGGTGAACTTCTCGCACCTCAAGGAAATTATATCGAGGATTTTAAAAATATTATAATAAATCATAGGGGATTAATTTGCGAACGGGATTTGTTTTTTGTAGTCAGAAAATCTGATAATTATCCTGTGGCAACAATTGCAGGTATATCTAATAAAGAAGAAGACGGTGAAAATTGGGGTTATATTCATATGGTTGCTGCTCACCCTGATGTCAGAGGTTTAGGAATCGGAAATTTTATGCTTGCATATGCGCTCAAAAAGCTGTATAATGACAACGTAGATTACACGATTTTAACAACAGATGATTTTAGACTTCCCGCGATAAAAACATATATTAACGCAGGATTTATTCCGGTACAGAATGATTCCGATGACCCGGACGGTATGATTTTTAGATGGAAGAAGGTACTTGAACTTCTGAAAATCGAAAATATTGATATTTGTTCTCAAAATGGTGAGATTATCGGCAAAATACTTTTATGAAAATATTTTAGATAATATCAAATTATAATAAAAAATCAGGAGGAGCGCATGAAAAAAATTACATTTGGTACGCCGGAACTGCTTGTTCCGAGTAAATTTTGTAAAAATTTTAATTACATTGAAAGCGATATCTCTTTCGATACCTCAAAAATCAGCTTTAAATCTACTGCGCGTGGTTCGCTCATTGAAATCCCAGTAAAAGAGGGAACGCAGTTCTTTGGGCTTGGACTTCAGCTTAAAGGGATAAATCACACAGGACGCAAGCTCACAATGCGTGTAAATGCCGATCCTGTTTCATACAGCGGCGATAGTCACGCTCCGGTTCCATTTATTTGCACAAATGATGGATGGGGAATTTACGTTGATACGGCGCGTAATGCTGAATTTTACTGCGGTTATCATAAGTTAAACGGTGATTATGTGCTTTCGATTCAGATTCCAGCCGCACAGGGAGTAGATTTGTACATATTTGAAGCTGATACGATTACCGACATAGTTTCTCAGTATAATATGCTTTCCGGCGGCGGCTGCGATGTTCCGGAATGGGGACTTGGTGTATTTTATCGCTGCTATTCACGTTACAGCGGCGAAAAAGTCAAAGCTATGGCTGATTATTTCCGAGAAAATGATATTCCGTGTGATATTCTCGGACTTGAACCGGGCTGGCAGAATCAAACTTATTCCTGCTCATATGTATGGAATGATGAGCTTTATCCCAACCCTGACGATGTGATTGGATACTTAAAAGAGCGCGGATTTCATGTAAATCTGTGGGAACACGCATATGTTCACCCAAAATCTCCGATTTATAATGAGATTTCAAAGTACAGTGGTGATTATAAAGTATGGAATGGAGCTGTACCCGATTTTACACTTCCGGAGGCAAAGCGTATATTTGCAGATTATCATAAAAAGACCTTAGTTGAACACGGTATAGACGGTTTTAAGCTTGATGAATGCGACAATAGCGATTTTACAGGTTCATGGAGTTTTCCACACTGTACATCTTTCCCCGGTGGATTTGACGGGGAACAGTATCACGGAATGTTCGGTGTTCTGTATATGCAGACAATAATGGAGGCTTTGGGCGAAACTAAAACCTTATCTGAAGTCAGAAATGCCGGCGCACTTTCATCATCATATCCTTTCGTTTTGTATAGTGATTTATACGCTCATTCTGATTTTATCAGAGGAGTGGCAAGTGCGGGATTTTCAGGTATTTTGTGGTCGCCGGAAGTTCGCCATGCTGAAAATGAGCGCGATTTGATACGCCGTATTCAGTCAGTTGTATTTTCTGTTCAGTGCCTTATAAACGCATGGTACTGCGAAAAAGCGCCGTGGGCGGAATTCGGAAGCGAGTGCGAAAATAAAGTTCGTGAATTGTTTAAGCTCCGCGAGTCGCTTGTGCCTATGCTTAAAAAAGCGTTCGATGAATATAAATCAACAGGCAAACCGCCGATACGTGCGCTTGTAATGGATTATACTCATGACCGTGAAACTTACGGAATTGATGATGAATATATTTTCTGTGATGATATGATAGTTGCGCCGATGACCGCCGAGCAGGAAGAGCGACGTTGCTATTTACCTGCCGGAGATTGGGAATGGCACGATTACTTTACTGGTGCAGTTATTCCGAGCGGTTGGGTAATATGCACTGAAAAATCGGGAATTCAAAATAACTCCGGTAAAAATTTAGCAGAAAACAAATCGGTTCTTCCGGAAGCATACAATACCGCAGAGTGTGAGGTAACTTTCTCTGAAAATGAAGCTCCGCGTGTATATGTTGCTGACCGTATTCCGGTATTTGTAAAACGCTGACATAATTTATTATAAAAAATAGGGGAGATATTAAGGTATATCTCCCTTTTTTGTGAAATTCTAAGTATGTTTTTGAAACCAGCGAGCACATTTTTTTCTGATGCCGTCAGCTGAATTGTAACCGCCAAGTTCAATTGATATGCGTGTCCATGACATACCCTGTATAAACCGCATATCGCAGATATTTTTAATCTCGGAATCCGCAATATTTTCTATTGACTTACGCAGTAAACGCAGTATTTTTTCAGCATTTGACATACGCTTTTTTAAGTAAAT